>NZ_JAQGFU010000115.1:0-13849 GCF_030078455.1 Klebsiella sp. Ech2A
GTTGAGCGTCGGCAGCGTGGCGAGATATTCCGGGGCGAGTATGGCCTGATTGGTGACGTCCAGCCCGCACATCACAATCTCCAGCCCGCTCTGAAACACCTTCGCCGCGGCTTCCGGATCGATGGCAATATTGAACTCGGCGTTGGGGGTGAAGTTACCCCGCCCGGCGGATCCGCCCATAATGACCAGACGGCGAATGTTAAACCGGCACTCCGGATACTGCGTCAGCAGCAGCGCAATGTTGGTCAGCGGGCCAATGGCCACCAGCGTCATCGGCTCCGGGGCATGCATCAGCGCATCGCGAATGGCCTGAAACGCCGGTTTCGGCAGCGGCTGGCAGCGATGCTCGACAAACTCATACCCTTCCATCCCCGACTCGCCGTGAACGGAGGCCGCATCGCGCAGCGGGCGCAGCAGGGGCATTGAGGCGCCCTGGGCCAGCGGCACGTCGGCGTTCCAGAAATGCAGCAGCTGCAGCGCATTGCGGGTGGTTTTTTCCACCGACACGTTGCCGGCCACCGTGGTCATCAGCTGCAGATCCAGCTCGGGCGCAAACAGCGCCGCGGCGATCGCCGCCGCATCATCAATGCCGGGATCGGTATCAAGAACTATCGGTAAGCGCATAAATTCTCCAAAAAAAATGCCAGACGTTAAGTCTGGCATCTTCGCATACTGACGGCGTAAAGAACTTACTCTACTTCACGGACGTCAACCCGCAGCTCTTTCGGCACTTCAAAGACGATGTTCTCTTCGCGCCCTTCCAGCGGCACCGCGTCGCCGCCGCCAAGCTCCTGCAGGCGAGCAATCACGTTCTGCACCAGGATATCCGGCGCCGATGCGCCGGCGGTTACGCCCACGCATGTGGCCGCTTTGACCCACGGCTCCTGGATATCGGCCGCATCATCGATCAGATACGCCGCTTTCCCCATGCGCTGCGCGAGTTCGGCCAGGCGGTTGGAGTTGGAGGAGTTCTTCGACCCCACCACCAGCACCACGTCCGCCTGCTCCGCCAGCGCGCGTACCGCTTCCTGACGGTTGGTGGTAGCGTAGCAAATATCGTCTTTACGCGGCCCGACGATTTTCGGGAAGCGCTCGCGCAGGGCGTCAATGACGTCGGAGGTGTCATCGACGGAGAGCGTGGTCTGAGTCATAAACGACAGCCTGGCGTCGTTTTTCACTTCCAGCGTCCAGACGTCGTCCGGCGACTCCACCAGGTACATGCCCCCCTGCGGGTTGCTGTACTGGCCCATCGTCCCCTCAACTTCCGGGTGACCGGCGTGACCAATCAGAATCGACTCTTCGCCGCGGCGGCTGGCGCGAGCCACCTCCATATGGACCTTGGTCACCAGCGGACAGGTGGCATCGAAGACCGTCAGGTCGCGATTTTTTGCCTCGTTGCGTACCGCCTGGGAGACGCCGTGGGCGGAGAAAATCAGGATCGCGCCGTCCGGCACTTCGCTGATTTGCTCGATAAAAATAGCGCCGCGCTTGCGCAGGCTATCGACCACATAGCGGTTGTGCACCACTTCATGACGAACATAGATCGGCGCGCCGTACAGCGTCAGCGCGTTTTCGACAATGCTGATAGCGCGGTCAACGCCGGCGCAGAAGCCGCGCGGGTTAGCCAACAGGATCTGCATTTTACTCCTCCAGCGCCGGATCGACTTCCAGCACTTCAATATCAAAATGAACGGTGCGCCCGGCCAGCGGATGGTTGAAATCAACGGTGATGGAATCGCCGTTAACTTCCCGAATCACGCCGGGCATTTCGCTGCCATCCATTGCGGTAAAGAGCATAATTGCGCCAATTTCCGGCTCGCCCGCATCGATAAACTCGCGGCGGGAGAAGTACTGAATCAGGTCCGGGCTGGGTACGCCAAACGCGGCATCAGGCTCGAGGGAGAAGTTGGTTTTATCCCCCGCCTTCAGCCCCAGCAGGTGCTGCTCGAGCCCCTCGGAGAGCGAAGCGTCGCCGAGACGGAACAGCGCCGGCTTGCCGTTATTGCGCGTAGACTCCGCGGTGGAGCCATCATCAAGTTTCAGCGTGAAGTGCACCAGCACCCCGCTGTTGCTCTGTACAGAGTTTGACATGCAGGTTTGCTCTAAGTTGGTTCTGCGTTTCCCCCGCGCGGCGGCGGGGTACGCTTATAATGTAGGCCGGGCCGGCGAAAACGCCACCCGGCAGGGATTACGCGGTTTTCTTCGCAGCGCCGGGCAAAAAGCCTTCCAGCACAATCAGCGCCGCGCCGATACAGATGGCGGTATCGGCCAGGTTGAAGGTGGCGAAATGCCACTCACCGACGTAAAAATCAATCATATCGACGACAAAACCGTGCCACAGCCGGTCGAACAGGTTGCCTAACGCCCCGCCAATAATCAGCGCGTAGGCGATGTTATTGAGCTTCTGCGTCGCCTTCGAGCGGTACATTAGCACCGTCAGAATCACGCAGATGCCGAGGGCAATTCCCGCAAAGAACCAGCGCTGCCAGCCGCCGCTATCGGCGAGGAAGCTAAAGGCCGCGCCGTAGTTGCGCGCATAGTGCAGGTTCAGCGATGGGAACAGCGAAACCGTATCCCCCAGAGCAAAGTTCTGGAGGATCAGGAATTTGCTGCCCAGATCGATAATCAGCACGGCGACGACGACCCACAGCCAGCGTAGCCCGGTTGAACAGACAGATTTACTCATCAGGCAAACTTACGTTGTTCGCCGTCACCGGCGACGTTGCTGACACAGCGACCGCAGATTTCCGCGTGTTCCGCCACCTTGCCGACGTCGCTGGTGTAGTGCCAGCAGCGTGGGCACTTATCGCCTTCCGCTTTGCTCAGCACAACCCGCAGACCCTTCAGCAGTTCGCTCTGCCAGGCATCGGCCGGCGCCTGCGCGTAATCGGCCACTTTCGCCCCGGAGGTCAGCAGGACAAAGCGCAGCTCGTCGCCCAGCGCGTTCAGCTTGGTCGCCAGCTCGCTATCGGCATACAGCGTGACCGCAGCCTCAAGGGAGCCGCCCACCAGCTTGTCGGCGCGAGCCTGTTCGATGACCTTGTTCACTTCACCGCGCACTTTTAGCAGTTCGTCCCAGAAGCCGTCGTTCATCGCTTCATCGTCGGCCAGGCCGAACAGGCCTTCATACCACTCACCGGTGAAGACGTATTTCTCGCGGGAACCCGGCAGGTAGCCCCAGATTTCGTCGGCGGTGAAGGACATGATCGGCGCCATCCAGCGCACCAGCGCTTCCACGATGTGGAACAGCGCGGTCTGGCAGCTGCGACGCGCCACGCTGTCCGCTTTCGCGGTGTACTGGCGGTCTTTGATGATGTCGAGGTAGAACGAGCCCATCTCGATGGAGCAGAAGCGCATCAGGCGCTGCACCACTTCGTGGAAATCGTAGGACTCGTAGGCTTTGAGGATATCTTCCTGCGCCGCCTGCGCGCAGCCGACCGCCCAGCGATCGAGCACCACCATCTCTTCCGGTTTCACCATGTCGGTCAGCGGGTCGAAGCCGTTAAGGTTCGCCAGCAGGAAGCGCGCGGTGTTACGGATACGACGATAGCTGTCGGCGGCGCGTTTGAGGATCTCATCGGAGACCGCCATTTCGCCGGTATAGTCGGTGGAAGCCACCCACAGGCGCAGGATATCCGCGCCCAGCTTGTTCATCACGTCCTGCGGAGAGACGGTATTACCGATGGATTTGGACATCTTGCGGCCCTGGCCATCAACGGTAAAGCCGTGGGTCAGCACCTGGCGATACGGCGCTTTGCCCTTCATCGCCGTGGAGATCATCAGCGAGGACATGAACCAGCCGCGGTGCTGGTCGGAACCTTCCAGATACATATCGGCGGCGTGACCGGAAAACTCCGGACGCACGTCAACCACCGAGGAGTGGGTAGAGCCGGAGTCGAACCACACGTCGAGGGTATCCGGCACTTTCTCGTAGCTGTCGGCATCGGCACCGAGGATGTCGCGGGAGTCGAGATCCCACCACGCCTGAATACCGTCAACCTCAACGCGCTTCGCCACTTCTTCCATCAGCTCCAGGGTGCGCGGATGCAGCTCCTGGGTCTCTTTGTGCACGAACAGGGACATCGGAACACCCCAGGTACGCTGACGGGAGATACACCAGTCAGGGCGGTTGGCCACCATCGATTCGATACGCGCCTGGCCCCAGTCCGGGATCCACTGCACGCCTTTAATCTCTTTCAGCGACTGCGCGCGCAGGCCTTTCTGATCCATGCTGACGAACCACTGCGGCGTGGCGCGGAAGATGATCGGCGACTTGTGGCGCCAGCAGCACGGATAGCTGTGCTGCATTTTTTCAACGTGCAGCAGCGCGCCGCTGTCACGCAGCAGCTCAACGATGATGTCGTTGGCTTTGAAGACGTTGATGCCGTCCAGCGACGAATAGGTTCCCGGCAGGTAGGCGCCGTCCGGGCCGACCGGATTGGCGATTTCCAGGCCATATTTCTGGCTGATGGTGTAGTCGTCAGGACCGTGGCCGCCGGCGGTATGCACCGCGCCGGTACCCGCATCGAGGGTAACGTGGTCGCCGAGGATCGCCGGAACGTCGAAGTCGAGGAACGGATGCTTAAAGCGCATCAGCTCCAGCTCGGCGCCGTTGACCACCGCAAGGATGGTGTAATCCGCAACGCCCGTACGCTTCATGACGCTTTCCACCAGGTCTTTCGCCAGGATCAGCGCCTGGCCGTCAACCTGCACCAGCGCATAGTCGAACTCCGGCGACAGGGAGATCGCGCGGTTAGCCGGCAGGGTCCACGGGGTGGTGGTCCAGATAACCAGGGAGACCGGACCGCTGACGTCGGCAACGCCGAACTTCGCCAGCACCGCCGCTTTATCGACGGCGTGGAACGCCACGTCGATAGACGGAGAGGTTTTGTCGTAATACTCAACTTCCGCTTCCGCCAGCGCGGAGCGGCAGTCTACGCACCAGTGCACCGGCTTCGCGCCTTTGTGCAGGTGGCCGTTGCCGATGATTTTACCCAGCGCGCGGATGATATTGGCTTCGGTTTTGAAGTCCATGGTCAGGTAAGGACGCGACCAGTCGCCCAGCACGCCAAGACGGATAAAGTCTTTACGCTGGCCGTCAACCTGGGTCGCGGCGTATTCGCGGCACTTGGCGCGGAACTCGGCCGCGGTGAACTTCTCTCCCGGTTTGCCGTACTCCTGCTCCACTTTCAGCTCGATCGGCAGACCGTGGCAGTCCCAGCCCGGCACGTAGGGAGAATCATAGCCCGTCAGCCCTTTGGACTTAACGATAATGTCTTTCAGAATCTTGTTAACCGAGTGACCAATATGAATGCTGCCATTCGCATAAGGAGGGCCATCATGCAGAATGAAGGTTTTTTTGCCTTTTTTCGCCGCACGGATGATGCCGTACAGATCATCATCGGTCCAACGCGCCAGCATTCCCGGTTCGCGTTTGGCGAGATCGCCACGCATCGGGAACCCTGTTTCCGGCAAATTCAGGGTGGATTTATAGTCACTCATCAGATTCTCGGTTCCGTATTTCGGTTTGATAAACACCAACAGGTTTATGCCTGCCTGGTCAGCCCAAAAAGCTCGCGGGCCGTTAACTCATCACGTGCAATTTGCGCCTTCAGCTCATCGAGCGACGCAAACCGCTGTTCGTTACGTATTTTTTTACGCAGTATTACATCTATATGGCGACCGTAGAGGTCCATTACAACGTCCAGCAGATGCACTTCCAGCTGTTGACGGACGCCGGCGACCGTTGGGCGAGTGCCAATATTGGCGACACCCGGCAAAGGTTTGTCGCCAAGCCCCGTTACTTCTACCGCATAGACCCCTTTAACCGGGGAAACCTGACGACGCAGCGGTAAGTTCGCCGTCGGGAAGCCAATGGTGCGCCCCAGCTCATCGCCGTGCACCACGCGCCCGGAGATGGTAAACGGATGGCCCAGCAGGGTTTCTGCAAGGACAAGATCGTCGTCCGCCAGCGCCTGCCGCACCGCAGTACTGCTGATGCGGACGCCGCCTTCACAGAAGGTCTGGGTGCTGGTGATGTCGAACCCAAACTCCACCCCGGCTTTCTGTAATAACAAGAAATCCCCCTGACGACCAGCGCCAAAGCGGAAATCATCGCCCACGGCGAGGAACTGCACGCCCAGCCGGCGGACCAGCAGCTCGCTGATAAAGTCCTGAGCGGTCAGAGCGGCAAAGCGTCGGTCGAACCGCACGCACAGCACGTAGTCGACGCCGCTTTCAGCCAAATAGCGCAGCTTTTCACGCAGGCGCGTCAGGCGTGCAGGCGCCTTATCGGCGGCAAACAGCTCCAGCGGCTGCGGTTCGAAAATCATCACTACCACCGGTAAGCCACGCTGGCGGCCCTCTGCGCGCAAGCGCTGCAGCAGCGCCTGATGCCCGCGGTGCACACCGTCAAAATTACCAATGGTCAGCACGCACCCGTGCGGGGCCTGGCTGAGATTATGTATGCCGCGTATCAGCTTCATGTCTGGCTCAAAACAGTGAAAATCGTCCGAGTATACCTTGTACAACTGGCGACGTTAACCAGCGATTGCACCTCTTCGTTGAAAGATCCCGAGAATTCATCAACTCAGCGCTGGAACGCGGGGAAAACTACGCGCGCCCGTCGATTTTTATGGTGGAAAGGCTGTATTCGCCCGCAACAAGCTGGTAGAATCTTGCGCCATCACTACGTAATGAAGCGTCGTTGTTTTAAGCGCCGCTTATTTGCACAAATCCATTGACAAAAGAAGGCTAAACGGGCATTCTCCTCGGCCTTTGAATTGTCCATATAGAACACATTTGGGAGTTGGACCTTGGCTAATATCAAATCAGCTAAGAAGCGCGCCGTTCAGTCTGAAAAGGCCCGCAAGCACAACGCTAGCCGTCGCTCTATGATGCGTACTTTCATCAAGAAAGTATACGCAGCCATCGAAGCTGGCGACAAAGCTACTGCACTGAAAACATTTAACGAAATGCAACCAATCGTGGACCGTCAGGCTGCTAAAGGTCTGATCCACAAAAACAAAGCTGCGCGTCATAAAGCAAACCTGACCGCTCAGATCAACAAACTGGCTTAATCGCCTGCTTGTTATCGCTTTGTAAAAAAACCCGCGAAAGCGGGTTTTTTTATGCCTGAAATCTGCTGCCCGTCAGCGCGGCGGCGAGGTAAAGAGCGCCGAGTAGTCGCGGTTGCAGATACGCTGTACCGCCGGATGCTGGATCATGCGTTCGGCAAAGATGGCGTGATACTCCTCCATCACGTTCTCCATCCGGCCGATCTCAATAATCGACTCGTCGTGGTAGAAATCATGCGCGTAGAGCGTCGGCGCGACAAAAATCGCGTTGTGCGCCGCGCCGAACGCCTTCATCAGCGCCGCGTCATCAAACTCCCCAAGGATCTCAACCTTGAGCCCCTGCGAATTAAACCAGTTCAGCAGCTTGCGGCCAAGCATCGAACGCCGGCCGGGGATCAGCAGGCGACGCTCCTCAAGGCAGGCGGGAAACGGCTTCTCCGGCGGCGGATTCATGCACCAGAAGCTCACGCTGCATTCGCCGATGCGCACCGAAAACAGCCCCTCCTGCTGGGTTGAGTCGATGGGGCAGTCGGAGATAATCATATCGAGCTTATGCTGGCTCAGCTGCTCCAGCAGCATCTCGTGGGTCGATTCAAAGCAGCGCAGGTGGATCTGCTCATCCTCAACCACCGCCGCATCCAGCACGCCGCTCACCAGCCGCTTCGACAGCGCATCCGCCACGCCAACGTCGAACAGCAAATTCGACTCCTTGCGGTAGTTGACGATATCCAGCATCTCCTGGCTGAGCGTGAACATGCGATCGGCGTAGCGGAACACCAGCTCGCCCAGCTCGCTCGGCTCCAGCCCCCTGCCCTTACGCTTAAAAAGCTTGCCCTGCAGGCGCTCTTCAAGCGCTTTAATTTGTCCGGTGATGGTCTGCGGCGTCAGAAACAGCGCTTCCGCCGCTCCGACCACGGAGCCTTCCTTGTAGACGTGCCAGAAGTAGTACAGATGGTTGTAGTTAATATGCGACATGCTTCTCTCCCTGATAATGTCCTGGAGAGCCTCTGCAGGCTCTCCGAAAGTATTACGCCGAGTGGGTGGGAACCGTTATGCGCTTGCGCAGCAGCAGATATCCGCTGACGGCCGATAGCACCGAGCCGGTCAGAATGCCAAGCTTGGCCCAGTTGATTAAGCCGGGGTCAGTGCTGGCAAACGCCAGGCTGGCGATAAAAATCGACATCGTAAAGCCGATCCCGCAGAGCACGCCGACCGCCATAATCTGCGGGAAATGAGTCCCTTCCGGCAGCGAAGCCCACTTCAGCTTCAGCGCCAGCCAGCAGAACAGGCCGATTCCCAGCGGCTTGCCAATAAACAGCCCGGCAATAATCCCCAGCGGCAGCAGAGACGTCAGCCCCTCAGGCGTTACCCCTTGCAGCGAGACGCCCGCATTAGCAAAGGCAAAGAGCGGCAGGATAAGCCAGGCAACCCACGGGTGCAGAACGTGCTCAAGCGCCTTCGCCGGCGATTTGCCATCCTGCTCCTTCAGCGGGATCATAAAGCCGACAATGACCCCCGCTAAGGTGGCGTGAACCCCGGACTTCAGCACCGCGGTCCACAGCACGGCGCCGACCAGAATATAGATACCGGTGCGCCGCACCCCGCTCAGGTTCAGCAGCGCCAACACGCCAATGGCCCCCGCCGCCACCGCGAGCGACAACACGGAAAGGTCGTTGGTGTAGAACAGCGCGATAATCACGATCGCGCCCAGGTCATCAATGATCGCCAGCGCCATCAGGAAAATCTTCAGCGCCACAGGCACGCGGCTGCCGAGCAGCGCCAGCACGCCCAGCGCGAACGCAATATCGGTTGCCGCCGGGATCGCCCAGCCCCCTCTGGCAATCGGGTCCTGGGCGTTAAACGCAAGGTAGATAAGCGCCGGGACGATCATCCCGCCCAGGGCGGCCAGCACCGGGAACACCGCCTGACGACGGCTGGCCAGCGCTCCCTGCATCATCTCGCGCTTCACTTCGAGGCCGATCAGCAGGAAGAAGACGGCCATCAGCGCGTCGTTAATCCACAGCAGCATGTTCTTGTTGATTTCCAGCGCGCCAACGCGCAGCTGAACGGGCGTTTCCAGAAAGGAGTGATACAGACCGCTGGTGGCGCCGGTATTTGCCAACAGCATCGCCAGCACGGCGGCAAAAATGAGGATGATGCCCCCGGAAGCATCGCTACTTAAAAAACGCTGCAGATGTTTCACTTTTTATTCTCTCTATCAGGATTATTCATCGTTTAAAATATTCTAATCGCCATAACAGCTCGAAAAAATAAGTTTATTATTGCTCCGTCGTTCGGTTTTTACGAAATGAGAAGAGAAGGATCAGAAAGGGTCCGAACGAGAAATTCAGGCAGTAACTAACGGAGAGACGGCGAGAAATAAAAAAGCCACTTCGCAATAAAGTGGCTTTTTACACGGCACGATGATTAGCGCGTCAAATCATCGAAGAATTTCTTCACGCCGTCAAAGAAGCTTTTGGAGCGCGGGCTGTTGTTCTCACCCGTCGGGCCGCCGAAGCTTTCCTGAAGTTCTTTCAACAGCTGCCGCTGCTTGTCGTTGAGGCCAACCGGCGTCTCAACCACCACGCGGCACAGCAGATCGCCCTGCGCGCCGCCGCGTACGGACTTGACGCCTTTACCACGCATGCGGAACAGCTTGCCGGTCTGCGTTTCGCCAGGCACCTTCAGATTCACGCGGCCGTCCAGGGTCGGGACTTCAATCTCGCCGCCCAGCGCCGCCATGGTGAAGTTAATCGGCACTTCGCAGTACAGGTTATTGCCTTCGCGCTCAAAGATGGCGTGCTGCTTCACCTGGACCTGAACGTACAGATCGCCGGCCGGAGCGCCGTGCTCGCCAGCTTCACCTTCGCCAGACAGACGAATGCGATCGCCGGTGTCTACGCCTGCCGGGATTTTAACCGACAGCGTTTTAGTTTTCTCTACGCGACCGTGACCGTGGCATTTATTGCACGGGTCTTTGATCAGCGTACCGCGTCCCTGACAGTGCGGACAGGTCTGCTGAACGGCGAAGAAGCCCTGACGCATCTGCACCTGGCCGGCACCGTGACAGGTCGGACAGGTCTGCGGCTTGCTGCCCGATTTCGCGCCGCTGCCGTGGCAGACGTCGCACTCTTCCAGCGTCGGGATGCGGATCTCTTTCGTTACGCCGCGAACCGCTTCTTCCAGCGTCAGATCCATGTTGTAGCGCAGGTCAGCCCCGCGCGACGCGCGCTGACGACCGCGGCCACCGCCGAAGATATCGCCAAAAACATCGCCAAAGATATCGCTGAAATCCGCGCCACCGCCGAAACCACCGCCGCCGCCGCCCATGCCGCCCTGCTCAAACGCGACGTGTCCGTACTGATCGTAGGCCGCACGCTTCTGATCATCCGTCAGGATCTCGTAGGCTTCTTTGATTTCTTTAAATTTAGCTTCGGCCTCTTTATCGCCCTGGTTGCGGTCCGGGTGATATTTCATGGCCAGGCGCTTGTACGCCTTTTTGATTTCACGCTCTTCCGCTGTTTTGGAAACGCCTAAAATCTCGTAATAATCTTGCTTTGCCATTGGTGTTTTTCAGCCCCTTAACATGCGTGCACGGGCGGAGAGGAAACCTCTTCGCCCGTGCCAGTGTTTTACCCGTTCAAAGGGCGATTATTTTTTGTCTTTCACTTCTTCAAACTCAGCGTCAACGACATCGTCGTCTTTCGCGTTGCTTTCGGAAGCTTCAGCACTGCCAGCCTGCTGCTGAGCATGCTGCTGCTGGGCAATTTCCATCAGCTTCTGGGAAGCCTGGGCCAGCGCCTGCATTTTCGCTTCAATATCGGCTTTGTCTTCACCTTTCAGAGAAGCTTCCAGCGCGGTCAGCGCAGACTCGATCGCAGTTTTGTCATCGGCCGGCAGCTTGTCGCCCGCTTCTTCAACCTGCTTACGCGTGCTGTGCAGCAGATGGTCGCCCTGGTTACGGGTCTGAACCAGCTCTTCGAACTTACGGTCAGATTCCGCGTTCGCTTCTGCTTCACGAACCATTTTAGCGATTTCTTCTTCGTTCAGGCCGGAAGACGCTTTAATGGTAATTTTCTGCTCTTTACCGCTGTTTTTATCTTTCGCGGAGACGTGCAGGATACCATCGGCATCGATATCGAAGGTCACTTCGATCTGCGGCATGCCGCGCGGTGCCGGGTTGATGCCGTCGAGGTTAAACTGACCCAGTGATTTGTTATCGGAGGCGCGTTTACGCTCGCCCTGAATCACGTGGATAGTTACCGCAGACTGGTTATCTTCCGCCGTTGAGAACACCTGGCTGTGCTTGGTCGGGATAGTGGTGTTCTTGTTGATCAGCGCAGTCATCACGCCGCCCATGGTTTCGATACCCAGCGACAGCGGGGTCACGTCCAGCAGCAGAACGTCTTTAACTTCACCAGTCAGCACGCCGCCCTGAACCGCTGCGCCGATAGCAACAGCTTCATCCGGGTTAACGTCTTTACGCGGCTCTTTACCAAAGAACTCGGCGACTTTCTTCTGCACCATCGGCATACGAGTCTGACCACCAACCAGGATAACGTCCTGGATGTCGGATACGGACAGGCCAGCATCCTGCAGCGCAACTTTCAGCGGCTCGATAGAGCGGTTAACCAGGTCTTCTACCAGGCTTTCCAGCTTCGCACGGGTCACTTTAATGTTCATGTGTTTCGGACCGGTAGCGTCTGCGGTGATGTACGGCAGATTCACGTCGGTCTGCTGAGCGGAAGAAAGCTCGATTTTCGCTTTTTCTGCCGCTTCTTTCAGGCGCTGCATGGCCAGCGGGTCGTTACGCAGGTCAATGCCCTGATCTTTCTTAAACTCGTCAACGAGGTAGTTGATCATACGGCTGTCGAAGTCTTCGCCACCCAGGTGGGTATCACCGTTGGTTGCCAGAACTTCGAAGGTTTTCTCGCCGTCAACTTCGTCGATTTCGATAATAGAGATATCGAAGGTACCACCGCCGAGGTCGTAAACCGCGATAGTACGGTTGCCAACTTCTTTATCCAGACCGTAAGCCAGCGCGGCTGCGGTTGGTTCGTTGATGATACGCTTAACTTCCAGACCCGCGATACGACCGGCGTCTTTCGTCGCCTGACGCTGAGCATCGTTGAAGTATGCAGGTACGGTGATAACGGCTTCAGTTACCGGCTCACCCAGGTAATCTTCCGCGGTTTTCTTCATTTTCTTCAGCACTTCAGCAGAGATCTGCGGCGGTGCGGTGCGGGTACCTTTCACATCAAGCCATGCGTCGCCATTGTCTGCGGCAACGATTTTGTACGGCATGATAGAAACGTCACGCTGAACTTCTTCATCCTGGAAGCGGCGACCAATCAGGCGTTTAATCGCAAACAGGGTGTTTTGCGGGTTTGTCACTGCCTGACGTTTAGCCGGCTGACCAACCAGAGTTTCACCATCCTGGGTATAAGCAATGATAGAAGGCGTGGTGCGATCGCCTTCGGCGTTTTCCAGCACGCGAGCAGTAGTGCCATCCATAATCGCTACACAAGAGTTGGTAGTACCCAGGTCGATACCAATAATTTTACCCATCTAAACGTCTCCACTAAAAATTCAGTCAACATGTGGTTGTGAACCTGTAATAAGGGCGAAACGTGCGGTTTCAACTGCCCAACATCTTTTTTTTTCAGGTTCATTCACTGCGGTTGACTACAAGATGGGGTCGCCCACCGCTTCATCAAGGGGGGAGGCAAAAAAATTTTTATCTTCATCGCCCCACGAAGCCGGCCGTCGGCGAGGGCGTTTTCCCGATATGACTCAAAAAAGCGCGCCTCACGGCGTTCATACGCTGGGGCCCCCGTAAAGGGACGATGAGTCTGCTTAGCGAGTCCGCCCCCGCGTTGAAAGACCAGAAGCTCGACGGATCATAGCCTTACGAACGCCTTTGTCCGCCTGGCCTCAGGCAAATGCCCGACATCGTTTAGAGAGTGTGTAAAATTGGTGAAAAATACCTCGCCAGATCATAGACAGCCTGGCGACTCCTCATTATTATGCCGCGCCCCACCGCTGAGCGACGGGGTAATGCTTCCCTTTCTAATCATTATTTTGAGGAATTATGGGCAACACTAAGTTGGCTAATCCGGCACCGCTGGGCCTTATGGGCTTCGGCATGACCACTATTCTGCTTAACCTGGCGAATAGCGGCCTTTTCGCGTTTGATGTAGCTATCCTGGCGATGGGCATTTTTTACGGCGGTATTGCGCAGATTTTCGCAGGCCTGCTGGAATTTAAAAAGGGTAACACCTTTGGTTTAACCGCTTTTACGTCCTACGGCGCCTTCTGGCTGACGTTGGTCGCAATTCTTCTCATGCCGAAAATGGGCCTGGCAGAGGCGCCGAATGCGCACTTCCTGGGCATGTATCTCGGACTGTGGGGAGTGTTCACACTGTTTATGTTCTTCGGTACCCTGAAAGCCGCACGGATGCTGCAGTTCGTCTTCCTCAGCCTGACCGTCCTGTTTGCCCTGCTGGCAATTGGTCACCTGGCCGATAACGAAGGCATCGTTAAAATCGCGGGCTGGATTGGTTTAGTCTGCGGCGGTAGCGCGATTTATCTGGCGATGGGCGAAGTGCTCAACGAGCAGTTTGGTCGCACCGTTCTGCCAATCGGCGCGCCTCATTGATAGAAGATACCCTCGCCTTATGGCGAGGGTATTGAGCAGTCGCGCTAAGGCAGGCGCTGCAGTTCTCCAGCCGCGGCGGCGCAATTTCCCCCCAGCCCCTGACGCAGCCAAATCC
>NZ_JAQGFU010000116.1:0-13844 GCF_030078455.1 Klebsiella sp. Ech2A
CCGGCGACGGCGCCTGCTCGTCAACGTAGCGGGTACGCAGACGGAAATCGATACGGCTCTGCTGGCACTCAATGTTCAGCGAGCAGGCGCCCGCCAGGGTCGCGGCCAGCGGCTGCGCGCCGCCCATGCCGCCCAGGCCGGCGGTGAGCACCCAGCGGCCTTTCAGGCTGCCCTCATAGTGCTGGCGGCCGGCTTCGACGAAGGTTTCGTAGGTGCCCTGCACGATCCCCTGGCTGCCGATATAAATCCAGCTTCCGGCGGTCATCTGGCCGTACATGGCCAGGCCTTTGGCGTCGAGTTCGTTGAAGTGTTCCCAGGTCGCCCAGTGCGGGACCAGGTTAGAGTTGGCGATCAGCACGCGGGGTGAGTTTTCATGGGTTTTAAATACCCCCACCGGCTTGCCGGACTGCACCAGCAGGGTCTCATCGTTCTCCAGGTTTTTCAGCGCCTTCACGATAGCGTCATAGCATTCCCAGTTACGCGCCGCGCGTCCAATGCCGCCGTAAACCACCAGCTCGTGCGGGTTTTCGGCGACGTCCGGATCGAGGTTATTCATTAACATACGCAGCGGTGCTTCGGTCAACCAGCTCTTCGCACTCAGCGTAGTGCCTCGCGGTGCACGTACGTCCAGCTGGCGGTATTTGCTTTGCGACATCGGGGTTTCTCCTGACTATTAACGTTGTTTACGTAGATACATATACTTGTCTATACAACTCTACGCAAGCCAGGATTTAACAGAAATGATACAATTTTGTTATATTGCGTCAGCAATCACGCTTTTGCCGACGCGCTGAGGATCAGGAGCCGAAGCGTCCCTGCAGGCGATAGCGGCTGCCGGGAAACAGCAGGCGGGCGTGGGAAACAATATGCGTCGTCGACCAGGTGCGGCGACGAATCATCAGGCAGGGATCCTGGGCATGAATGTGCAGCAGCTCGCACTCCTTCGCGCTCGCCTGCACCGCTTCGACAATATGCTCCCCCTCGGTTAGCGGGGCTATCAGCGACAGGTAGTCGTGCGGCGTGGTGGCGGTGTAGTCCTGGCGCAAATAGTCCGGCACCACGGTGGCGTTGACGCAGCGGTCCTCAATTTGTACCGGCACGTCGTTTTCGAAATGCACCATCAGGGAGTGAAATATCCGCGTGCCTTCGGCGACGTTGAGCGCCGCCGCCTGAATAAGGTCGGCCCGGGTCTCCTCCAGCAGCAGCACCTCACAGCGGTGGTGGTGGTGGCGGGAGACGATTTCATCGGCGATGCTGCGGACTTCAAACAGCGCCGACTGCCCCTTCGGCTCCGCCACGAAGGTCCCCACGCCCTGCAGGCGCACCAGCAGGCCTTCGTCGGTGAGCTCGCGAAGCGCCCGGTTGATGGTCATCCGGCTAAAACCAAACTGCGCCACCAGCTCCGCTTCCGAAGGGATGCGATCGTGCGGGCGCCAGACGCCGCTTTGGATCTTTTCGCTGATCGCCTGCTTCACCTTTTCATAGAACGGTGCCGGCGCGGAGCGAGATTGCTGTGAAAACATAGCCTGGCTTTCCTTATTCTCAATGGGCGGCAAAACGATCAGAATATACTGAATCGTCAGCGCCACCAATGGGCGATTTGCCATGCCAGCCGGGCCGCCGTGCGGGCGCCCTGGCTATCGATGTCAAACTGCGGATTAAACTCCACCAGATCCACCGCCTGCAGCTTGCCGCTGCGGCACAGCGGCTCAACGATGCGCAGCAGCGCGGTCAGCGGCACGCCCAGCGCCGCGGGGGCCGAGACCGCCGGCATTTCGCGGGCCGGCATGACGTCAAGGTCGATGGTCAGGTAGAGGCGATCGTAGAGGGCTATCTGGCGCGCGATTTCCGGCGCAACCCGTTCTTCATAGGCCTGCAGCACGTCCAGATCCTCAATGACCCGCACCTCGCGACGCGCCGCTTCATCCCACAGGGCCTGGGTATTCGCCGCGCGGCTGGCGCCGATGCAGGCGTAGTGAAAGCCGCGCCCCTGCGCCTCGCACTCCAGCGCCAGCTGGCGGAACGGCGTCCCCGAGCTGGCCCGTTCGGCAAAGCGTAAATCAAGATGCGCGTCGAGGTTGATAATGCCGACCTTTTGGCCGGGGAACGCGTCCAGCACGCCGGCGCCGTGGCCGAAGGCCGTTTCGTGACCCCCGCCCAGCACCAGAGTGCGTTTGCCGGCGCGCTGGCAGGCGGCCACCGCCTCGCGCAGCGCCTGCTGAGCCTCCTCCAGCTCCTCGCCCATCACGCTAACGGTGCCCATATCCACACAGCGGTCGTGGCCGCCGTGGCTGGCCATATTCGCCAACGCTCGCCGCAGCGTCTCGGGCCCCTTTTCCGCTCCGGTGCGCCCGAGGTTGCGCCGTACGCCCTCATCGCAGGCGAAGCCCAGCAGGGCAATCTCGCCCGGCTGCTCGTCGGGAGCGAAGCGGTCCACCCGCGCTATCGTCTGAAACAGGCGCAGCGCGTTGGCGGCTTCGCCGCTGTCGTCGCGCCCTTGCCACAGCCCGGCGGGCGTCGGTTGCCACAGCTTCATTGCATCTCTCCTCGTACCACACGATGCCAGAGCGGACTGCGCCCTGGTTCATACACCATTTCTACCGGATGTTCGGCGTCCCAGATGGCAAAATCGGCGACGAATCCCGCCGCCAGCTGGCCGTGGCTCGCCTGACGCCCCAGCGCCCTCGCCGCGTGGCGGGTCACGCCGGCCCACGCCTCCTCCGGCGTCAGGCCAAACTTGACGCAGGCCATATTCATCGCCAGATGCAGGCTGGCAAAGGGGCTGGTGCCCGGGTTGTAGTCCGTCGCCACCGCCATCGGGACCTGATACTGCCGCAGCAGCTCTACCGGTGGCCGGCGGGTCTCGTTGAGGAAATAGAAGGCGCCGGGCAGCAGCACCGCGACCGTCCCGCTGTGGCTCATCGCCGCCACGCCCTCTTCCGTCAGATATTCGATATGGTCGGCAGAGAGCCCGCGATAGCGGCTGACCAGCTGGGCGCCGCCGAGGGAGGAGAGCTGTTCGACGTGGCCCTTCACCGGAATTCCGCGCGCCTGCGCCGCCTGGAATACGCGCTCGGTTTGCTGCGGGCTGAAGCCGACGTTTTCACAGAACACGTCGACGCTTTCAAACAGCCCCTCTTCCCACAGCGTCGGCAGCAGGGTTTCGCAGACCAGGGTGATATAGCCGTCGGGATCGTCTTTATACTCCGGCGGCGTCGCGTGGGCGGAGAGCAGCGTGGCCGACAGCTCAAACGCATTGCTTTCGCTCAGCCGTCGCGCCACGCGCAGCATCTTGCGTTCGCTTTCCAGATCCAGCCCGTAGCCGGACTTAATTTCAACCGTCGTAACCCCTTCACGCAGCAGGCGATCGAGGCGCTGCTGCGCCAGCGCCAGCAGCTGCGCTTCGCTGCTCTCGCGGGTGGCGCGCACCGTCGAGTTAATGCCGCCGCCGTTAGCGCTGATGGTCTGGTAAGAGACGCCGTTGAGCCGCTGCTCCCACTCCTGCGCCCGGCTGCCGCCGAAGATCAGGTGGGTATGGCAATCAATCAGCCCCGGCGTCACCAGCCTGCCGCCAAGGTCAACGCTGCGCCCTGCCGGAGCGTCGCTTTCGGGGATCGCGGCCTCAATCCGGCCATTGCGCACCAGCAGCGCGTGGCGATCCAGCAGGCCATAAGGCCGCGAGTCCTGTGGGTTCAACGTGGCGAGGCGGGCGTTTCGCCAGATAACGAGATCGGAAGTGGCTTCAGTCATAGCGATCAACTTGTCATGGGTTGTATAGACATTTATTTTCATTCCACCGAGAATGTCAATAAAAGCAGGGATTATTGTTATTTTTTTGTGACTACGAGCGGCCCCGCCTGCGGGTGCAAAACAGCATAACGCTAACTTTTTAGCTCAGCGTCTTCCCGTTTTGCTCAACTTAGTATAAAAAAGCAGGTTTTAAAGAGCTTATCTATTCACACACCCCAAATAATTCGGCCCGTATCGAGGTGGCAGGCGCACGCTGCCAGCAAAGAAGCGGCTTGAAGTATGGCGGGTATAGCTAATTGATTCTTGCCCGGAGCAACATGAACACATTTTCAGTTTCCCGACTGACGCTGGCGCTGGCCTTCGGCGTGACGTTATCCGCCTGCAGCTCAACCCCTGCCGATCAGCAACCCTCTACCCAGGCCGCGCCGGGTACCGCCTCTCGCCCCGTTTTAAGCGCCGATGAAGCGAAGAATTTCCTGCCGGCGAGCTATTTCCAGTCGCTCAACCCGAACGCCGCGGCGTGGACGCCGGCGGCCATTGCCGCGCCGGCCCAGCCTGACTTCGTCGTCGGGCCTGCGGGGACTCAGGGCGTGACCCACACCACGATCCAGGCCGCCGTCGATGCGGCCATTGCCCGTCACTCCGACCGCCGTCTGTTCATTGCGATTATGCCGGGTGAATATACCGGTACCGTGTATGTCCCGGCCGCCCCCGGCGCGCTGACCCTTTACGGTACCGGCGAGAAGCCGCTGGATGTGAAAATTAGCCAGGCGATCGATTCGGAAATGGACGTCACCAGCTGGCGTCACCTGGTCAATCCGGCCGGGAAATACATGCCCGGCAAACCGGCGTGGTATATGTTCGACAGTTGCCAGAGCAAGCGTACGGCCACCGTCGGCGTGCTGTGCTCCGCGGTCTTCTGGTCGCAGAATAACGGCCTGCAGCTGCAGAACCTGACCATCGCTAACAACCTCGGCGATAGCGTTGATGCCGGCACCCACCAGGCCGTCGCGCTGCGCAGCGATGGCGACCAGGTGCAGATTAACAACGTCAATATTCTCGGCCGCCAGAACACCTTCTTCGTGACCAACAGCGGCGTGCAGAACCGTCTGCAGAACGATCGCCAGACCCGCACGCTGGTCAGCAACAGCTATATTGAAGGCGACGTCGATATCGTTGCCGGCCGCGGCGCCGTTGTCTTTGATAACACCGATTTCCGCGTCGTGAACTCGCGCACGCAGAAAGAGGGCTACGTCTTCGCCCCGGCGACGCTGAAGAGCGTCACCTACGGCTTCCTCGCCATCAACAGCCGCTTCACCGCTTCCGGCGATGGCGTCGCGCAGCTGGGCCGCTCTCTGGACGTTGACGGCAACACCAACGGCCAGGTGGTTATCCGCGATAGCGTGATTAACGAAGGCTTTAATATCGCTAAGCCGTGGGCCGATGCGGCAGCCTCTAACCGCACCTTCAGCGGTAATACCGGCGCGGTAGACGCCAAAGGGGTTGTGCAGCGTAACCTCAACGACGACGGCTTCAACCGCATGTGGGAATACAACAACCGCGGCGTGGGAAGCGTTATCGTGGCTGAACCTAAGCAGTAATCGTCCTGCCTAAAGGGGGGAGCCGCTCCCCCCTTTGTCCCCACTCCCTTCAGGCTCTACCCTCTTCCCCCTGCCACCACCATCGTCAGGATAGTTCACCCTGGTTGCTAAACCGCCATGATGTACAAGTTTGCATAATTATAAAAATCAATAAAAACAATTAATTATATTTATAAAACAAAAAAAACAATCTATAAGTACAAAATATCCTGCAAAAACTGTACAAGTAGAAAATCATGACTATAGTTATACCGTAAGTTTTAATTTCCCTGCATTACAGCATCCTTATTTGACTTAAAATTGCATGCCATTTGCACGTTGAGATGGTGAAAAACTGAATAACAAAAATGATTGTTATCAATCGGCTTTGTTCGTTGATTAACTATTGAATGCAGCCTGAGATATATCATGCAGATTAAAAACACTATTCCAGCAGAGTTTATTCCTAACTCTGCTTTGCTAAAAAATATCGAGCACATGGTGCAGATTAAGAACGAAACCGTGAGCAATGAGCGTTTAATCATTGAAGTTCAGCATCGCCTGAATATAGAGAGAAATGAAATACTCGCTGATTTGTATAAACAAATACTGCATATGTTATACGGAAGAATTCATCACTAGGCGCGACTTTTAGAAGGCAAACATACAGCAACTAACGACCCAGACTCGGAGGATAAATGAATAGTGACAAACCAGATTTCTTTTTTAATCATTACGATCTTTGGATTAAAAATAGCCTTCTCCGTCAGGGTTTACAGCTTATTCTTGATTCACTATCACCGAGCTGTTTTCATGGAAAATACGTTTTCTTCACCAGCGACAACTATTATTCCGTGTTAAATCATAAGTATAACCAACGGAAGGTTCGCTTTGTCCTGCTTACGGATGGTAATGACTTAAACTTCTTAAGTGAAATCCCAATGTTCAGAATCTCCGCGCGTTCTACGCCAGCTGAGATAAAATCGTTTATTCTCCGACCAACTCTGTATAGTAAAAAACCGGATGGTGAATCCGAGGGTATTATTCTTACCAGCCGTGAGAAAGCGGTTATCCGCTTAATGAACGATGGTGAAGCGATTGTTAATATCGGAAAGTCATTGAACTTACATATCAAAACGATTTATCAAATCCGCCTGACGTTGATAAAAAAATTAGGCTGCTCCGGGCGCACAGATTTTTTTAACATTAGCCGTAGCGAAACGTTCAAAGCCTGGTCACAGCTCAATTCTTAATATTTTATCGTTAGGCCGGGTTAAAATATCTAAAAAAAGCAAAAGCGGCGGAATATAAAAACAAAACTCATGTTCCGCTGCTGGCCTCAACGCCCCTATTAATTCCCATGAAACTCGATTGTAAACCCCTGACTTTGCCAGTGGCTGAGTAATTCCGCCTGCAAAGGAGATAATGCACGGCCGGTCCAGACAAAAATGTGCTGACCGGGGAAAAGTTCCGGGCGAGGAGAATCAAGCGGTTCAGCCAGAACATTAACATGCCAGGCACGCTGCGACAGCCGCCACGCTTCTAACCAGAGCCGGGTACGATCTTCATTGCTCCAGCCAACCAACAAGGTCTCTTTGCCGACTTTTTTACGCGATTCGGCAAGGAACGACGCCACGCAGTCGATCAAAATACCATCCAGCATGCTGCTAATGGCCAGCGACGTGTTCTGATCGAGATTTAATTTCTGCCGCACGGGCACAAAGAGCCGATCAATCAGATTATCCACGGGATATTCGTGGCTAAGAGACATAATTCTGGTACGTAATTTCGAGGGCTGTACAACTCGTAGAAGAGTCATCATCTCGTCCTGGAGTAAAGCTGAACCATCGTGCGCATCAGGTTGCTGCCCCTCCAGTAACGCCTTGACCTTACCGACAGAGACGCCTCGTTCAATCCAGCGCTTGATCTCCTCAATACGCTGAACGTCTTCATCGTCAAACTGACGGTGGCCTCCCTCGCTTCTCTGCGGTTTCAGCAAGCCATATCTTCGCTGCCATGCACGCAAAGTAACGGGGTTAATTCCGCAACGTTCGGCGACTTCACCGATACTGTAATAAGCCATTAGCGCCTCGTAACATGCCATACTTTCCTGGCTAAATTAACGAATTTAGCCAGACTGTACAATTAACTTTTCTTGTACAGCTAAAATATAACAGCCTGGACGCCAATATGTAGATCAAAAAGGGAGTATGAAGGGTTTATCTGGTGCTTCCAGACCGTGAGTGCCGGGTAAATTTTAAAGAATATCCCAGGACGATTTTTTTTCGGGCCATGCGATCGCTGGAATTCCGCCCAGACACGGGCTGGCAAATAAATTACCCTGAAAATGTGAGATCCCCGCCGACTCGAGCCACATCCACTCTTCCGGCCGCTCGATCCCAACCGCCGAAACGGCAATTTCCAGCGAGTTACAGCATTTTATAATGGCCTGAACGATAGCCTGCCTTGGGCCGTGCTTATGGATATCTTTGACCAGTTGGCGATTGATCTTTATACGGTCCGGCTGAAACTGAGCCAGTAACAAAAGCCCGGCAAACCCGGCACCAAAGTGATCGATAGCGACGCGAATGCCCGCGGACTTGAGCTTACGAATAGAATCAGTGAATTCATCAATACGTGAGATAGCTTCACTCTCGGTAAACTCCACAATAATCTGCTCTGAAATCAAGCCATTGGCTTTGATTTCATCTAAAAGAAACTCAACAGCGCCGGGAACATTCACCAAAGTCATCGGTAAGAGATTAATAGACAACGTGCATCCGCGCAGACACAAACGTCCCGCCATAGCAAACGCCACCCGTTTACTGTGGAGATCCGCCGTGTAAATATTCTCTCGCGAAAGTCCATCAAAATAGACCTCTGGCGATCCGCCGCAAGCGGTACGCAGCAATGCCTCAAAGGAAACAATTTCTTTAGCAAACGGGTCGATCACTGGCTGAAAAGCGAAGCTGCATTCTGCCTGAGCTAGCGGAACCTCAGGATAAAAGGCGGTGCCATCCGTCACAAAATCCCAGCTTTCTGGCGCGGGAATTTCGTAATAATTCTCTTTTTCCGTCGCTTCCACGAAGGTACGAAAAAAATGGAGAGCCCGGTCATCGTAAGTTAGTTGATATTTAGTGGTCCCTTTATCCAACACAATTTGCAAAACTTCATCGCGGTCATATTCGCGCAAGTCAAAGAGTTCCATGCCGATTTTGCCAAACCTACGCGTCGGACCATGGTCACTAAGCAGCTCAACAAGGTTATGGTGCCGCGAGTCTCCACAGATATGGCGATAAATTTCCTGGACTTTCTCTTCAGGTCCTTCTAATAACTGAAAAAAATGGGTACCGTTAAAAAGCAAAATACCGGACACTTCCGCCAGGCTATTCTTTACATTTGCTTCAGCAACCATGCTTTCGAGCGATTTGACTGACACGTTGTCGCAGATATGACTGCGATAAATGATGGTAGTTAGCATGATGTTTCCGACAGAAGAGATATAAGGTATTGAGATATCACAGTAGCAGATCCGATGTCCTGCGTCCTGTAAAAAAGATAAATATATTAACAAATACTTCACATTAAGCCGTTCTTTTGATTGACCTTCTTCTCCCATCCACATCTGTACAGAACGCACATCCCCCAATTGTACAACCCCCATCGAACCAAAAAGACAAAAATACATATAAATCAATTAATTAAAAATACACCACTCAGAAAAACAACATTTTCCTTCATTTTCTATGTACAAGTTATCAATCATTGTATAACTTTAATGGCAACTTCACCGATGATTGAACTGACAGGAGCACATATGCAGCAGAACAGTTATATTCCTGATACGGCTAGCGCTATTGCCCATTATTTCAATAAAGCCTCTTTGCCTTCACAGCAGGAAACGCTGGGACAAATCGTGATGGATATCCTTAATGAAGGACGAAATCTGAACCGTAAATCCCTGTGTACAAAGCTATTGAGTCGCCTGGAAGTCGCTTCTGAACCTGCAGAAGAGCACCACTATCAAACGCTAATCGGTATGCTCTTTGAGCGATAGGAGTAAGCGTGCCAGCAGTAATCTGGTGATTAAAGTCGACACTGAAGAGTCTGATTTCACGGATGTTGCCAATACTTAATCAGAGCATCGACTTCAAACCAAATTTCCAGTCATGGAGATGACGGTAATCAGAGATACAGTTATGAATAGTGGTGAGATTGAACAATTAACAGATGTACTGATTGGAGAGGCTGTCCTCTCTCTGCTCAAAAATAAGGGGCCGATCAATACTCAGGCTCTGGTAAATAAACTCCAGTCGATGCAGTCCGAGGAAACAGATAAAAAGCGACGAGATACAATTGGGCGTATTATTGATGAAATCAAAAATATGGTAGCTCTTCGTGGTAAGAAAAAACCTCTGGGTACTTCAGGTGCGAAAAATTATTGGGATGATCCAAATTCTTTATTGGGTTCCCCTTCGCAATCTGGTACAGGTAAAATGCACTGACCATTAATGGTTGATTCTTTAATTAACAAAGTTGAGAATATGATGAGACAGACTATGCATCAGCAGTCAGATATCTACGCAGGCATGAACGATACCGCACTCTCAGAATATTTCCGTAATGCAGGTGACCGGCTAATCGATGAATCCGCGGTGATGACGCTGGCCATTAGTAGTATCCTTTCCACTGAAGGACAACTCAGTAATAAAGCCATTATCTTCTGGTTAATTAATGCCCTTGAAACTACCAGCGATGTGGTGACTGCGGATGTTATCCGTAATACACTGGAAATCGTCGTGAGTTATACTATGGATGATATCTAAGATAGCGACAGGAATTAATCAAATAGGGATGCCTGCCATTCATAATATATGGAATGTCTGTTACTCAGTATCTGGGATAGAAACGAAATCCACCTATAGCATAATTCCATATAAACTCGTCTCCTGTTGTCAGGTATAAAAACCAGGACAGGAGACGGATATTAAACATAAACGATATTTAATTAGACTTTCTCTGATACTGAAAATACAAACATATCAAGATTCGTTAAAGCACCGCAGCCTGATGCCATCGCCATCAACACGAACGGGCCGGACGGAGGGCGAATACCCCGCGAGCGCCCTCGTATCCAGGGTCATCCAGCCAAACCTCATCACCATGTACAGCAATGCTAGCGGTATGATTGAATATCGGATGCGGGTGAAATAACCGTCTCCTCAAGCAAAAAAACCTCGCCGCAGCGAGGTTTTCAGCCATAAGCAGCAGGCTTAGTGAGCGTTAACAACGACCCACATCGGCCCCTGGCCGACGGCATAGCGCCCTTTCTCCTGCAGCAGACCCTGCTCGCCGCTGATTTCGTACACCGCGACGTGGTGGGATTTCTGCCCGGCGGCAATCAGGTATTTGCCGCTGCGATCGAGGTTAAAGCCGCGCGGCTGGGCCTCGGTCGGCTGGTAGCCTTCAATCGCCAGCACGCTGCCGTCTTCGGAGACGCTGAAGATGGTGATAATGCTGGCGGTACGATCGCAGGCGTAGAGATGACGGCCGTCGGCGGTCAGGTGGATATCCGCCGCCCAGCGCACGCCGGTAAAGTCGGCAGGCATCATATCCAGCGTCTGCACGCACTCAATTTTGCCGTGCGGATCCTTCAGCTCCCAGACGTCAACGGAGCTGTTCAGCTCGTTCACGCAGTAGCCGTACTGCTGGTTCGGATGGAACACCATATGACGCGGGCCCGCGCCTTCAACGGTGGTCACTTCCGCCGGCTCCTGCGCCGCCAGGAAGCCGTCATCGCTGAGGGTAAACAGGCAGATGCGGTCCTGCTTGAGCGCCGGTACCCACAGCGTGCGGTTATCCGGAGAGATATTGGCAGAGTGGCAGCCTTCCAGGCCTTCAACCACCGCCACCGTTTCACCCGGCAGACCGTCGGTCAGCGGAGTGACGCTCACGCAGCCCGAATTATACGAGGCGCTGAACACAAAGCGGCCCAGCCGGTCGGTGGAGATATGCGTCGGGCTTCCCGGCAGCGCGGCTTCACCGGCAAAGGTCAGCGCCCCGTTATCTGGCGCAATGCGGTAGGCCAGTACGCGAAACTCCGGACGCACGCCGACGTAGAGATACTCTTTATTCGGGCTCACTACCATCGGCTGCACCTGGCCCGGGGCGTCGACAACCTGCACCAGGGTCAGCTTTCCCTCAAGATCCAGGCTCCAGACGTGGATCTGCTGGCTTTCCGGGCTGGCGGTATAAACGGTTTGTTTCATGACTGCTCCTTTCCTCACTGCACGTGGAAAACTTATACATTTCATTCATCAAACTGCTGGTTCGATGCAATGTATAGACTCTTTTAACGGTAGATGCTGAAAAATTTGCCCCTGAGGCACAGCGGTGTACCATCATGGCCTGCTCACTTTTCACCATTAACCGGAAACAACACATGACCTCACGCGTGATTGCCCTGGATTTAGACGGCACCCTACTGACCTCCAGCAAGACCATTCTGCCCGCCTCGCTTGAGGCGCTGGCTCGTGCCCGCGCGGCCGGTTACCGGGTGATCGTCGTCACGGGTCGACATCACGTCGCGATCCATCCTTTTTATCAGGCACTGGCTCTGGATACACCTGCAATTTGTTGTAATGGCACTTATTTGTATGATTATCAGGCAAAAAAGGTTCTGCAGGCCGATCCGATGGCGGTCGATAAGGCGCTGAGCCTTACCGAGATGCTCGCCGACCACGACGTTCACGGCCTGATGTACGTCGACGACGCCATGCTCTACGAGCACCCGACCGGACACGTCATCCGTACCGCCCGCTGGGCGGAGTCGCTGCCGCCGGAGCAGCGCCCGGTCTTCACCCAGGTTGACTCCCTGGCGCAGGCGGCGCGCGAGGTGAAGGCGGTGTGGAAATTCGCCCTCACCGACGAAAACATTCCTAAACTGCAGCAGTTCGCACAGCACGTCGGCCAGACTCTGGGTCTGGAGTGCGAGTGGTCGTGGCACGATCAGGTCGATATCGCCCGCGCCGGCAACAGCAAAGGCAAGCGCCTGGCGCAGTGGGTTGAGGCCCAGGGGCTATCAATGCAGGACGTAGTGGCCTTCGGCGACAACTATAACGACCTCAGCATGCTGGAAGCCGCCGGTACCGGCGTGGCGATGGGTAACGCGGTCGACGAAGTCAAAGCGCGTGCGAACGTGGTGATTGGCGAGAACGAAAGCAACAGCATTGCCGATTTTATCAACCGCAACCTGCTGTAATCAGGCGCTAATCGACACGCTCTTGATTTGCGCATACAGCCACTGACCTGGCTTCACCCCCAGGTCATCTCTGGCCCACGGGCTGATGCGCGCCCACAGCGTGCGGCCGCTGACCTCCAGCTGCACCTCAATCTGCCCGTTGGTTTCAATACACTGCACGACCTGCGCGCGTAAAATATTGCGAATGCTGGTCCGCTGCGGTTGCTCCAGCACCAGCGATACGTCGGAGGCCTGAACGCGAATGCGCGCCGGTTCGCCCACAGGCCGCTCAAGCTGATTAACCCACAGCCGCTGCTCGCCGAGGGCCAGGGCGGTCATCGCATACTGCGGATGCTGGTCGACAACCGAAACGGTGAGTATCGTGCTCTGCTGGTCCTGCGGCAGCCACGGGTGCATCACGCTGCTGCTCCACACCTCTTCGAGATCGCCAAACGCCTTCACGCTGCCGTTTTCCAGCACCAGCACCTTATCCGCCAGATGCTGGATCTCATCCAGCGAATGGCTGACGTACAGCATCGGGATATTGATTTCGCGCGCCAGCCGCTGCAGATAGGGCAGCAGCTCGCGCTTGCGCGGAATATCCAGCGAGGCCAGCGGCTCATCAAGCAGCAGCAGCTCGGGGGCGGTCAGCAGCGCCCGACCGATGGCCACCCGCTGCTTCTCGCCGCCGGAGAGCCCGCCGGGCAGACGATCGAGCAGCGGCTCAATCCCCAGCAGCGCCACCAGCTTATCGAACTGGCCGGCCATACTCTTCGCCATGCCGTACTGCAAATTGCCGCGCACTTTGTAGTGCGGGAACAGGCGGGCGTCCTGGAAAACGTAGCCAATGCGCCGTTTTTCCGGCGCCAGGCAGATGCGCTTTTCGACATCGTTCAGCACCCTGCCGTTGAGCACGATACGCCCTTTCTGCGGCCGGGTCAGGCCGCTGATGGCGTTGATAAGCGAGGTTTTACCGGCGCCGGATACGCCAAACACCGCGGTAATACCGCTGGCGGGCAGCGTCTCCTGAATGCTCAGGCAGTGGGTTCCCAGCGTCTGGGTAAAATCGAGTTCCAGCATCGTTATTTACCCATTCGCGCGCGGCTGAGGCGCGCCAGCCATTCGGAAACCAGCAGCGAGATCAGCGCCAGCACGATGGAAATTAAGCATAAGCGCGCGGCGGCGCCCTCACCGCCCGGGGTTTGGATCAGGGTATACATGGCGGAGGGGATGGTGCGCGTTTCGCCGGGAATATTGGAAACGAAGGTAATGGT
>NZ_JAQGFU010000117.1:0-13741 GCF_030078455.1 Klebsiella sp. Ech2A
GGAAGGGCGCGCTGACGCTGACCACCCGAACGCCGGTTAATTTACGCCACGCCAGGACCTGCTACGATCATCTCGCCGGCGAGCTGGCGGTGGCCATTTATCAATTTTTACTGCGCGAGGCCTGGATTACGCCCGACGGTTCGGCGGTAACGCCTGCGGGGGAAGCACACTTTTCCCGTCTGGGGATTGCCTTAACCGGCGATGGTCGACGCAAAGCGTGCTGCGCCTGCCTGGACTGGAGCGAAAGGCGCTTTCACGCCGGCGGGATCGTCGGCGCCGCACTCCTGCAGCATGGTCAGCTGCAGGGCTGGTTTGTGCTGACGCCGGGATTTCGCGAGGTTTCCGTCAGCGCGGAAGGAAAGCGCGCCCTGGCCCGGCACTTCCAGCTGCCGCTGTAGGACCGCAGGGCTCCGGGCCCGGCCGCCAGCGCAAACCGGCGGCTGAACGTTTCTTATTGAACCGCCGGGCGCTATTCCCGCGACTTTCTCCTCGCTATTATTCAGATTGTTCCCGATGGTCATCAAATAGCAATATTTGTCATGATATTTACCTCCACAAATATATCCCTTGCGCCTTATCCCTTCTGAAGTAAATAACACAATTATCGTTTGTGGTTATTGTTTGTCAATAATTGATAGGTGATAGCTATCGTCAGCGTGATGTAACAAGTTATAAGCAAATGTATATTTATCAGCGAAAAATAGCATTCTTTGACGCCGACAGCATTATCGAGTTCATTATTTGAATTCGCGTCCTGACGCCTTAAATATTGCGGCTTCCGGTCAGTCGAAGTTTCTATTCACAGTTGCAGCGATGGGCATCGCATAACGTTTCTTATCGTCTGCAGATTTACTGTTGGTTTATTGATACAAAACTCACTCTGACAAGGAAATGGCAATGAAAAAGGTTCTTCTCTCTGCAGCAATGGCAACGGCATTTTTCGGTATGGCAGCGGCAAATGCGGCTGATACCACTGTTGGCGGTGGCCAGGTTAATTTCTTCGGTAAAGTTACCGACGTATCTTGTACTGTTTCTGTAAACGGTCAGGGCAGCGATGCTAACGTTTACCTCTCTCCGGTAACCTTAACTGAAGTGAAAGCGGCGGGTGCAGACACCTACCTGAAACCGAAATCTTTCACCATTGACGTATCTGATTGCCAGGCTGCCGACGGCACCAAACAAGACGACGTGTCTAAACTGGGCGTGAACTGGACCGGCGGTAACCTGCTGGCTGGCGCTGCTGGCAAACAGGTTGGCTACCTGGCTAACACCGAAGCTGCCGGCGCACAAAACATCCAGCTGGTTCTGTCTACAGACGATGCCACTACTCTGAACAACAAAATCATCCCGGGCGACAGCACTCAGCCTAAAGCAACTGGCGATGCTTCTGCCGTTCAGGATGGCGCGCGCTTCACCTACTTCGTTGGCTATGCTACCAGCACCCCGGCTACCGTAACTACCGGCGTGGTTAACAGCTACGCGACTTACGAAATTACCTACCAGTAATTATCGTCTGAAAATAAACCGCCTTGCTCGAGGCGGTTATATGCATTGATAAAGCGGCAGCCGCTGCCGCTTATTTTTTCCCGTCTGAGGTCAGCATGAAGCGTATTGCCCTTTGTTTCTGTTTCATTTTTAGTTTTGCGGCCCACGCCAATAATATTATTGTTAACGGCACCCGCTTTATTTATCCCGGAAATGAAAAAGAAATAACGGTACAGCTTTCGAATACCGCCGACCGTCCGGCGCTGGCGCAGGCCTGGCTGGATAACGGCAACGCTGACGCCACGCCGGATACGATTACCACGCCATTTATTATTACCCCGCCAATATCCCGCGTGGATGCTAAAAGCGGGCAGACCTTACGTATTAAGCTTGGCAGCAGCGCCGGGCTTGCCAAAGATAAAGAGACGCTGTGGTGGCTTAATCTGCTGGAAATACCGCCGGTAGAGGCTAATCAAAAAAATGAAGGACAGAACATCCTGCAGCTGGCGATTCGTTCGCGCTTTAAGTTTATCTACCGCCCGACCGGACTGGGCAACCGCGACGCTGCGCCGGAGAAATTAGCGCTTTCGGCCAGCGGCAGCAGCCTGTCGGTCAGCAACCCTACGCCATTTTATCTCACCGTAAGCCGTATTTCCCGCGACGGCGGCAAGGCCCTGAACGGCAAAACGGTGATGCTCGCTCCACAGTCCAGTCAGACCGTAGCCCTCTCTTCTGCCGTGAGCAGAGGCGAGACCCTGACGATTAATAACATCAATGACTATGGCGCAGATGTGGCAGTGAAAGTAGCCGTTAAATAAGGGACACTATCATGAAGCAGAGGACCATCTGCCCGGGAAGGTTAAGTTCGGCGATCGCGATGGCGCTGCTCTGCTTTCCGCCATTTTCCAGCGGACAGGAAAGCCCGGGAACGGTATACCAGTTTAACGACGGTTTTATCGTTGGCAGCCGAGAAAAGGTCGATCTGTCACGCTTCTCCGCCAGCGCCATCTCTGAGGGCACCTATTCCCTCGACGTCTACACCAACAGCGAGTGGAAAGGGCGCTATGAGCTGCAGGTCACCCGCGATAAAGACGGCAATATGGGGATCTGCTACACCAAAGAGATGCTCGAGCGCTACGGCATTGCCGCGGAAAAGCTCAATCCGCAGCTGGGGAAGCAGGAAGGCTACTGCGGACGTCTGAAGGAGTGGCGTAACGAAGAAAACGTTAAAGACAACCTGATTCAGTCCTCCCTGCGGCTGGAAATTTCCGTGCCGCAAATCTATGAAGATCAGCGCCTGAAAAACTATGTCAGCCCGGAGTTCTGGGATAAAGGCATTGCGGCGCTGAACCTCGGCTGGATGGCCAACACCTGGACCAGCCACACCTCGGGGAATAACGGCTCCGATAACAGCAGCGCCTATCTGGGACTTAACGCCGGTCTCTCCTGGGACGGCTGGCTGCTCAAGCACGTTGGTAACCTGAACTGGCAGCAGCAGCAGGGCAAAGCGCACTGGAACAGCAACCAGACCTATCTCCAGCGGCCGATCCCGCAGATCAACTCGATCGTCAGCGGCGGGCAGATTTTTACCAACGGCGAATTCTTCGACACCATTGGCCTGCGCGGAGTCAACCTGGCGACCGATGACAACATGTTCCCTGACGGAATGCGCTCCTACGCGCCGGAAATTCGCGGCGTGGCGCAGAGCAACGCCCTGGTAACGGTGCGTCAGGGCAGCAACATTATCTATCAGACCTCGGTACCGCCGGGTCCGTTTACCCTGCAGGACGTCTACCCCTCTGGCTACGGTAACGATCTGGAAGTCTCGGTCAAAGAGGCCGACGGTTCGGTGCAGGTCTTTAGCGTTCCCTATGCCTCGGTGGCGCAGCTGCTGCGTCCGGGGATGACCCGCTATGCGCTGTCGGCCGGTAAGGTCGATGACAGCGGGCTGCGTAACAAGCCGATGCTCTACCAGGCGACCTGGCAGCACGGCCTGAATAACGTCTTTACCGGCTATACCGGCGTCACCGGCTTTGACGATTACCAGGCGTTCCTGCTGGGGACCGGGATGAATACCGGCATCGGTGCGCTGTCGTTTGATATCACCCAGTCCCGGCTGAAGAGCGATACCCTCGACGAGAGCGGCCAGAGCTACCGCGCCACCTTTAACCGCATGTTTACCGATACCCAGACCAGCATCGTGCTGGCGGCCTATCGCTACTCCACCAAAGGCTACTACAACCTGAACGACGCGCTGTACGCCGTCGACCAGGAGAAGAACCGCAACAGCAGCTACACCCTGTGGCGGCAGAAAAACGGCATGACCTTCACGGTTAACCAGAACCTGCCGGACGGCTGGGGCGGCTTTTATCTCAGCGGCCGGATCTCCGATTACTGGAACCGCTCGGGCACCGAGAAGCAGTATCAGCTCAGCTACAACAATATGTTCGGCCGACTCTCGTGGTCCGCCAGCGCGCAGCGCGTTTATACGCCGGACAGCTCCGGCCACAATCGCGACGACCGCATCTCGCTTAACTTCAGCTATCCGCTGTGGTTTGGCGAGAATCGGACCGCCAACCTGACGTCGAATACCTCGTTTAATAACTCGCGCTTTAGCAGTTCGCAGATTGGCATCAACGGTTCGCTGGATAGCGAGAACAACCTCAACTACGGCGTCTCGACCACCACCGCCACCGGCGGCCAGCACGATGTCGCGCTGAACGGAAGCTACCGCACGCCGTGGACCACCCTGAACGGCAGCTATAGCCAGGGCGAGGGATATCGCCAGAGCGGCCTCGGTGCCAGCGGGACGCTGATCGCCCATCGCCACGGCGTGGTGTTCTCGCCGGAAAGCGGCAGCACGATGGCGCTTATCGAAGCGAAAGATGCCGCAGGTGCGATGCTGCCTGGCTCGCCGGGCACCCGCGTCGACGGCAACGGCTACGCCATCCTGCCGTATCTGCGCCCGTACCGGATTAACTCCATCGAGATCGATCCGAAGGGCAGCCATGACGATATCGCCTTCGATCGCACCGTGGCCCAGGTGGTGCCGTGGGAAGGCAGCGTGGTGAAGGTGTCGTTTGGCACCACGGTGCAGAACAACGTGACGATTATGGCGCGCCAGGCGAATAGCCAGCCGCTGCCGTTCGCTGCCAGCATTTTCGACCCGAGCGGCAAAGAGATTGGCGTGGTCGGCCAGGGCAGCATGATGTTTATCAGTGACGCCAGCGTTCAGCACGCGACCGTTAAGTGGAGCGGCGGGCAGTGCACGGTGGAACTGGGCAAGGCAAAATCAAAGGAAAGGGTATGTCGCTGAGTAAACAACTGACGCTTTTTATTGGCCTGATGGCGCTGGGGACCACCTCCGCCTGGGCCGCCTGTACGCGCCTGTCGCAGTCGACGGTGAACCTGGATATGGTCGTCGGCAGGGTTGTGGTTCCGCCCGATCTGCCGGTGGGCTCGGTGATTGTTTCCCGGGACTGGACGATGAGCGCGCCGGGTGGGGCCAGCTACAGCTGCACGGCCGGCACCAACCGCTTTGCGGCGAAAATCGTCTCTACCGGTTCGACCGATCTGGGCAATAAGGTCTACTCCACCAACGTGCCGGGTATCGGCATGCGCTTCAGCCGCGGCGGCGCGACGGTGAATATCACCTATCCAGACGTTTTCTCATCCACCATCACCCGGACCACCAACTACTCTCTGGAAGGGTCCCGCTTTACGCTGGAGATCATTAAAACCGCCGCGGTCACCGGCAGCGGTACCCTGGCGGCGGGGAAATATACCTCCTACGACTGGGAGCGGGGCAGCAACCCGATTCTGGAAACCTACCTCAGCGCCAATGCGATTACCGTGGTTTCGCCCTCCTGTACGGTGCTCGGCGGTAAGAATATGAACGTTGACGTCGGGACCATTAAGCGCAGCGATCTGAACGGCGTCGGCACCTACGCCGGCGGTAAAAATTTTAATATTGAGCTGCAGTGCAGCGGCGGGTTGAGCACCACCGGCTATGCCAATATCGAGGCCTCTTTCTCCGGTACCCTTGCCACCGGCACGACCCTCACCCGTGGCGCGCTGCTGAACGAAAAGGCCGGCAGCTCTATGGCTAAAGGGATTGGGATTCAGGTGCTGAAAGGCGGCGTGCCGGTTGAGTTCAATAAGAATTACAACGTCGGGACCTTAAGCAACCAGGAAACCCGCTATATCACGCTACCTTTCCTTGCGCGTTTTTATCAGTACGCGGCGGCCACCAGCACCGGCGAGGTTGAGTCTCACATGATCTTTAACCTGACGTACGATTAATTCGGGAGGCGGGGATGAAGGAAAATGGATCTAAGAACGGCGGCAAACGATTTGCCGGCCTGCTGGCGATGAGCGGCCTGCTTGTTGCCTCTTCCGCCGCGGGTTTTATGACCAACTACGATAACGGGCGGGTGGATTTTGCCGGCCGGGTAACGGACATCTCCTGCAGCGTGGCGCTTAACGGCGGCCATAATGCCGGCAGCGGCAGCGTCTGGCTGGCGCCGGTGAGCCTGGCGGAGGTACACGATCGCGGGGCCGGGGCCTTTATGAAAGCGCAGCCTTTTACCCTGGAGCTGTCGAACTGCCAGCTGCGCCATGACGGCGGCGCGGCGGACCAAAGCGAAGTCCGCTCGGTGAACGTTCGCTGGATCGACGGATTTATGGTCAATACCGTCAACAATGAAAATGCGGGCTATCTGGCGAATACGCTGCCGGACGGCGCGCGTAACATCTATCTGGCGCTGTCGACCAATGACAACAATACGCTGGATAAGAGCAATAAAATTGTTCCGGCAGACCCGCTGCAAAACCGGGTGCAGATTAAAGAAAAAGCGGTAGATGGCGGCGTATTTACCTATTATATCGGTTACGTCTCGCCGGCGCCGGAAAAAGCCACCTCGGGGCCGATGACCAGCTGGGCAACCTGGGAGCTGGTATATAATTAAGGGCCCGCGCGACGGGCAGCAAAAGCGCACTTTTGGCTAAGTTAATGACCTTGTGAAAATGAAAAAAAATGCCGGCATGCCCGGCATTTTTTAAATCACTTTATCTTCTTCGACCAGCTGTTCAATGCTGACTTCTTTCCAGTAGTGGCCCTGAATGGCGAACCACGACATTCCCTGTAGCCACTTTTTATGCGCCTCGCTCTCGACGCCTTCGATAATAACGTTATGGCCATTATGGGAAAGGAATGTCACCAGCGCATCCATTAGCGGGCGCCCGGACTCTTTTTGCATTAAGTGCCAGAAAAAGTTTTTATCAATTTTTACATAATCGAAATGATATCCGCGAATAGCGTTAATGCCCGCATTGCCGGCGCCGAAATCATCCAGCCAGAGGGTGCTGGTTTGCGTACTTTGCCAGGCGCTAAGTGCATTATTAAGCAGGTTATTGGAATTTTCCGTCACTTCAAAATGCACGCAGCCGAGGCTCTCAATATAGGCTTCGATCTGCGGCTGGCGTATAATGCTGAGGATATGGTCGTCAACGTTGATGGTGGCAGAGATATTATTTTTAATAAACCATGCCTTATGCTTTGCAATCAGCGCCAGCTGCTCCATGAAAATACTTTCGCGCAGCGCTTTGCTGGCGTGGCGGAAGAAAAACTCGGGCGCCACGGGAATATGATCGAAGCGGCTCAGGCATTCAACGGCAACCAGCTGGTCCTGCGGTGAGAACATTTTCTGAAAAACATAACGAACAGAGATATCGCCACGTGATAAATTGTGATCTGAAAATATATTAGCGTTCATTTTCTCGTGTCGGAAATTTAGCAAGCGTACGCTGCAGGGTAGAATTATTATAAGTGACCTTCATGCCGTTGTGAATTTTTATTAAAAGCAAGTGACCAATTGATGACAGTATTTTGATTGGTCACTCGCTTTTTTTCAGAACGGGGTAAAAAAAGCCTCTAGCACTGATACATGTTGACTATTTTTTTATTCATAATCCGCGAACTGCCCATGCCGAGCTTCTTCATGATGTGAATTCGATGGCTGTGTACCGTTTTATGGTCAATGTTAAGCACCGCGGCGATACGCTTGTTGTTATAGCTGGCCATAATCAGCTCCAGCACCTGAATCTCTCTGACCGAGAGCTTTTTTTGCGTTAGCAGAAGCCGGTAATCCACGGCAGCGGTCGGCACGTTTGTGATGTCTGAAAAATCGTTAAGCGATGATTTTTCAGTTAAAATAATCAGGTTTTCCAGGAAGATAAGCTCCCGAAACAGCCCGGCAATGTCGCTCCTGACGATCAGCACCAGCCGAACGCAGCGCGCCAGGCTGAAGCGCAGTTTGTTAAGTAGATGCATCGTGTCAGCAGCAGAAATATCCTTATGAATGACGTTGAAAATAACGATTTTAGCCTGAGGGAGCGCCTCCCCCTGCATGATATTCTGATAGCTTAAGGCGGTAATGTTTTTATCGTTATCAATCATATAACGCTGTATTGATTGACCGATGAGGTTATCATCGGTGTATAGCAATATACTCTCCAAGGGCTTAGACTCTCTTTTTTCTTTTCGCTTCCAGAATCAAATCAAGCATCATTTTCTCAATTTTTCTCTTATCGTCGTGGTGCCGGAACTTAAATTGACAGGAAACCTGATGATAGCTTTCCCCCTGTTCGTCACCCTCATCGAGGGTCACCAACACGACGTTTTTAACCACCAGATCGACGGTGATTTCCCCATATTCGGCGGCTGAAAGAATCGAATTTTTGAGGATTGAATTGTGGGTGAGAAATTTAAGGTTCGGGTTTTTGGCCATCAGCGCGCAGCCGCCATCTGAAATATCTTTAATTTCAAACGTGTAATTCTCACCATTCTTATGACGGCCATGACAAAAAAAATCATGCTTATGCTGTAGCCGAAACCGCGGATCGCGCCGCCTTTGGACCACCTGAATACATTCAGGCAGGGTAAATGAGACTTTATTACTTTTAGCGCTGCCGCTCCCCGAAAGTTTCTTCAGCGTTGAACAGAACTCTATCTTCCCTGAATCGCTATGCAGAACAAATTTGAACTTGTGCCCCGGAGGGATCTTACTGTGGGTAACGATGTGAAATTCTGAAAAATCAACACGTGCCAGCTGCGTAATGAAGTTTTTGTTATTATAGAAAATCTCTATCTCAGACTTTTTTCTGAGTTCCTCCCTGAAAATAGCAATGATCTCATACTTACTGGTCTTTATTGTTCCCTCTGTCATGTGAAGTCCTTGTTAATTTTTATATTGTGTGTGGATTTTTTTTATAGCAATGACAACATTCTGATTGTGTTAATCAGATGTTTTAATGAGCGTTTGATGTTATTAGCTATCTTTTTGGCTAAATTGATTTGTATAAACGTCGAATTGGCAGTTGTTTTTCCTGTAATCAAGAGTTCAAAAAATTAGGATAGATACAAACGACCGCGGCCTCCAATAAGGAGGCCGGTCTAAATAGTATAAATTGATGCTTTGTATAGGGTTACTTGCGAAAGGACGGCTGGGGCAAATACCCATTTGTGGGATCTATAGTGCCAGCAGCGTTGGGTTAATTCCAGGCAAATATTAGCTGCGGAATCCCCCCTGTCGCCATGCGCTTAGACGCGCCGGCGAGGGGGGAGCGGCTCAGACTTTGAGGTTATCTAAGGTGCTGAGCGCAGCGGCGGGCAGGGTTAAGGTGGCGGCGGCAAGGTTTTCTTCAAGATGCTGGAGCGATGAGGTCCCGGGGATAAGCAGGATATTGGCTGAACGCTGCAGCAGCCAGGCGAGGGCGACCTGCATTGGCGTCGCCGCAAGTTCGGCGGCGATATCGTTCAGCTCCTGCGCCTGCAGCGGCGTAAAGCCCCCAAGCGGGAAGAAGGGCACGTAGGCAATATTCTGCGCGGCCAGCGCGTCAATGAGCTCGTCGTCCTGGCGATTGGCGACGTTATATTGATTCTGCACGCAGACAACCGGCGTCATCTTTTGCGCGTCAGCGACCTGTGTGGCGGTAACGTTACTGAGCCCAATGTGGCGGATTAGCCCTCGCTCCTTTAGCTCAAGCAGCGTCGTCAGCGGGCCCTCCAGCGACCCTTCGGCCGGGCCATGGGGGCTCAGCATGCTGCGCAGGTTGACGACCTCCAGCACGTCGAGATTGAGGTTGCGCAGATTATCCTCAACCGCCTGGGTCAACTCCGCCGGCGACATAGCCGGGAGCCAGTTCCCTTTTTCATCGCGGCGGGCGCTGACTTTAGTCACGATACAGAGATCGTCAGAATAGGGATGCAGCGCCCTGCGGATCAGCTGGTTGGTGACGTGCGGGCCGTAAAAGTCCGAGGTATCGATATGGTTGACCCCCGCGTCCACCGCCGCCTGCAGTACGCGAACGGCGTTTTCAGGATCGGCTGGCGGGCCGAATACGCCGGGGCCTGCCAGCTGCATTGCCCCGTATCCCAGGCGATAAACCTGACGGTCGCCTAAGGTGCCGGTTCCGGATAGCCGTACGTTGGACATGGAAACTCCCCCTGATAATGTGCAAGTTCTAAGTGTAAACCGGTCAGGGGATTTGCAGCGGCGGGAATATTAGCAGAACGTGCGGCAACGACGGTGGCCGTTGCCGCAGGGGAGGATTAGCTAAAGAACATCACCGACACGCACAGCAGGCCGACGACCAGGGTGATGAAATTACCCGGCGATCGGTACGGCTTGAGGGCCGGGATGATGTACGTCGACAGGGTCGGCATGATGAACAGGATCATGGCGATCAGCGGTCCGCTGATGGCGTATATCATCGAGATGGCGTTGGGGTTAATAAAGCACACCGCGAAGGTCAGCGCCGAAACCAGCAGGATCGACATCGCGCGGTTAAAGGCGCGGCTTTTGCGAACTCCCATCTGCCCCAGAGAGGTTTTCACGATTTCGCTGGCGCCCTCAATCACCCCGAAGTAGGTCCCGAGGAAGGATTTTGACATCGCCACCACCGCCACGACGATCCCGGTTACCGCCAGCCAGGCCGGGGAGCCGGGCATCATCGACAGCGCGGAGAGGATGGTGACGCCTTCATCACGCGCGCTTTCAATATAGGTGGCCGGTATCGCCAGCAGGCAGCTGACGACAAAAAACAGCACGCTGGCGCAGATGATGGTGTAGGCCACTTTCATGATTTTTTTGCATTTACCCATCGCCTGCTCGCCGTATTTCTCCTGCTGGTCGATAGCAAAAGTTGAAATAATCGGCGTATGGCTAAAAGCGAAAACCATCACGGGGATTGAGATCCAGACCTGGTGGAGCGTATGCGGGTTCAGCTGCATCTGGCTGGTGAGGTGCGCGGGCTGCCAGTCGCCAATCAGGTAGATAGAGAGGAACAGGAAGCAGGCGATCAGCGGGAACACCAGAAAACCCATCACCTTAATGGTGATGTGACGACCCATCAGGAAGATCAGGTTTAGCACCAGCACTACGGCGAGGCTGAGCAGCGCGCGGACGCCGGGGGTGATCGGCATATGTCGCGCCAGCTGTTCGCCGAGAGAGTTGGTGATCGCCACGGCGTAAATCAGGACCACCACGAAAAAGGCGAGGAAGTAGAGCGCGGTGATCAGATTCCCGACCTTCTTGCCGTAATAGTGGTTGACCGCGCCGGTGATGCCAACGCCGGGTGCGACCTTAGCGGAGAGGATAAACTGGCTCAGCGCCCTGTGAGGCCAGTAGGTTAACGGCCACGCTACCAGCGCGGTGATGAGCAGAACAACGGCGCCGGCGGACCCTAGCTGGATCGGCAAAAACAGAGTGCCAGCGCCTACGGCAGTGCCATATAAGGCAAAACTCCAGAGAGTTTCTTCTTTAGACCAAATTTTAGACATTGTGTGAATTTATCAACCGTAAAACCAAAAAAAAGGAGTGTAATTTACCACATCTGCGTTTTGGTCGTGGCGATAGTTTTAGATGGCGGGCAGCAGCGAGGATCGCCGGGAACGACCCCGGCGATCCGCCTGCGTTTAGCTACGCGTAGGGATCTGCGTTTGACGGTACCTCAGTACCCGCACGCGCAGCGTGTCCCAGGCCCAGTTGAACAGCATGGTGTAGGGCAGGAAGAACAGCATAAAGCCGATTTCCAGCATAAACGCCTGCATCAGCGAGACGCCGAGCAGCTGCGCGACGGCGGTGACGCCGATAATGATAAATCCGCTCTCAAAGCCGATGGCGTGCAGGGCGCGAACCTTCAGGGTTCTTATCACGCGGGAAACCGGCCAGATACGGTCAAAAAGCGCGTTATAAATCAGGTTCCAGACCATCGCCAGGGTGGCGAGCAGAATGCTCAGGCCGCCCATTTCGACCACCGAGCGCTGCATCAGCCAGGCCGCGGTGGGGGCGAGGATCAGCGTGGCGAGGCCCTCAAAGCTGACCGCGTGAATAATACGTTCCGTCAGCGACTTACGCTGCAGGTTGCTCTGTTGCATGGTGTTTTACCTCCGGGTAAAGCCGTCGTTCACAGCCGTTTATTAGCGATGCAGGCTGAACGTGTTGTCAGAAATTACTCCGCATTTTATGGATAAATATGATAAACAAAAGATAGTATCCATCGATAAAGTAGATAGTTCATGCGCTATTCTCCCGAAGCTCTCACCGCTTTTGTCGAAGCCGCGGCCTGCGGCTCGTTTTCTGCCGCCGCGCGCCGCCTGCGCAAAAGCCAGTCCACCGTCAGCACCGCTATCTCAAACCTCGAGGCCGACCTCGGGGTGACCCTGTTCGATCGTACCGCCCGCCAGCCGGTGCTGACGCCGCAGGGCGAGCAGGTGCTGGGCTACGTGAAGGCGATTCTGGCGGCAAGCGACCGGCTCGATGAGCTGGCTATTTCTCTCTCCGGCGAAACGGAGGCCCGGCTCACCTTTGTGCTCTCCGATACGCTGCATCCCGATGTCCTTGAAGATCTGCTGGAGCAGTTCGACCGCCGTTTCCCGCACACCGAATTTGAGTGCCTGATCGGCGAGGATGAGGACGTTGTCGACCTGCTGCAAAAGGAGCGCGCGCAGGTGGGACTGGTTGAGGCCAGGGATAGCTATCCTCCGGAAATAGGCTGTACGCGCCTGCCGCTACAGACCGCGATGGCGATTTACGTGGCGCCCCGGCACCCGCTGGCGGCGCAGGAGAGGGTCGTCTGGGATGAGCTGCACAGCTGGCGCGAGCTGCGGCTGAGCACCTATCTGGAAAGCAGGAACGGTCCTGCCCACGGGCAGGTATGGTCGGCGCCCAACTATCTGCTGCTGCTCAGCATGGCGGTGCAGGGGCTGGGCTGGTGCATTTTGCCCTGCGCGCTGGTGGAGGAGTTTGCCGGCGTCGGCACGCTGGTGCCGCTCGACATTGCGGGCTGGCCGCGGATGATATCCGTGGATTTATTATGGAATAAGCGGGCGCCGCCGGGAGAGGCGGGGAGCTGGCTGCGTCAGCATTTGCAGCGCCAGGGGCAGTAAAATCGCCGCAAATCTTTGTGATTCACCTCACTTTTTTTAAACATTTGCGAAATTTTTTGATAACAATTCTCTACTATGTTGTTGTTTCTTTGCACAGGGCAGGCAGAGGTAGAGGATGAAAGATGTCGTGATCGTCGGCGCGCTGCGAACGCCTATTGGCTGCTTCCAGGGGACGCTATCGCGCCACTCGGCGGTGGAGCTGGGGAGTCTGGTGGTTAAGGCTTTGGTCGAACGCGCCGGAATCGATCCCCACGCTATTGATGAAGTGATCCTCGGGCAGGTTTTAACCGCCGGCACCGGGCAGAACCCTGCGCGCCAGTCGGCGATCCGCGGCGGGCTGCCGAATACCGTTTCGGCGATCACCATTAACGACGTCTGCGGTTCCGGGCTGAAGGCGCTGCATCTCGCTACGCAGGCCATTCAGTGCGGCGAGGCGGACGTGGTGATTGCCGGTGGTCAGGAGAATATGAGCCGCGCCCCGCACGTGTTGACCGACAGCCGCACCGGGGCCCAGCTGGGAAACAGCCAGCTGATCGACAGCCTGGTTCACGACGGCCTGTGGGACGCGTTCAATGATTACCATATGGGCGTGACGGCGGAAAACCTGGCGCGGGAGTACGGCATCAGCCGCGAGCTGCAGGACGCCTGGGCGCTGAGCTCGCAGCACAAGGCGCGGCGGGCGATCGACTCCGGCCGCTTTCGCGACGAGATTGTCCCGGTAATGACCGAGCAGAACGGCGCGCCGCGGCGGGTGGATACCGATGAGCAGCCGCGGGTGGACGCCAGCGCGGAAGGGCTGGCCTGTCT
>NZ_JAQGFU010000118.1:0-13662 GCF_030078455.1 Klebsiella sp. Ech2A
CAGCTTGCCCTCGGTCATTTTCTGGATACGCCCCGCCATGACCCAGCCGGCCAGCAGCGTGACGGCGCTCATCGGCAGACCGACGTAGAGCAAATAGTCCGGATAGCTCAGGCCTCCGAGCTTAAGAATCGTCACCGTACTCGGGGTAAAGGGGCCGGTAAACAGCCCGATGGAACCGGCGGTCATCATCAGCGCGGCCACCGTGGGCGGCGTCAGGCGCACCGCAGCGGCGATGGGAATAATCACCGCGACGATAATAGCGTTACCGCCGGCCATGGTGCCCAGGGCGCCGCAAATCAGAATCGAGGAGGCAACGATACCAAATTTCACCCGCGTTTGGCTGGAGAGGCCAATGCGATGAACCACGAATTTGACCAGCTCTACCGCCGCGCCGGTGCGGGTAGCCACTTCCCCCACCCCGGCACCGAGCATAATGATTAGCCCGACGGTGGCGATAAAAGAGCCGGTCGATTTCGCCAGCATCGCGCCCATTTCCGGCAGCCCGGTAGAGGTCATGATCATCGCAATAATAATTGATGAAATAACCGCCAGCACGATATCCACGCCAATAAGCGACAGTGCGGCTAATGCTACCAGCGGGGTAAAACTGAGGAGTCCCAGCTCTGCGCTGGGGCGGCCATGACACCAAAATGCAATCAATAAAAACAGCCCTGACAGCAGGCCAATAACGATATTTTTTCTGGTAATCGTTCTTCGGGTAACAGGATTACCGGAGAGCGTTGAGTCACTCATACAACTCCTTGATGCCAATAAAACCAACCGCTATTTCAGGTCAGCGCATTTGGGCCAGCTCAGAAAATATCCCCCTCGTTATAATTGTTGGCACCAGGGCCTGAGGGTTTGCGTAGGGACAACAGGTATTGTTCTGAGAATCGGATTATCCGCCTGCCGGCGGGGCAAAAAGCGCAATAAGTAAACAGAACGCTGATTGTGAATTGAATTTATGTTAATTTATTGTTATTAGAAAATGAATTTTTATCTGGCCCATATAACCCTGAGTTAACCCCTGATGAAACTGCGTCACCTGGAAATCTTCCACGCCGTGATGACCTGCGGCACCCTTTCACGAGCAGCGGAGTCGCTGAATATCTCTCAACCGGCGGCCAGTAAGGCGCTCAAAAACGCCGAAACGAAGCTGGGTTTTAAGCTCTTTCAGCGCGTTCGCGGCAAGCTGCTGCCGAGCAGTGAAGCGCTGACGCTGTTCGAGAAGGCGCAGAATATCTACCAGGATCTGGATAATCTGCGCCTGCTTGCCGACAACCTGGCGCGCGACCCGCGGGCGAAAATTAGCCTCGGCTGTTTGCCCAGCCTCGGGCTGAGCCTGGTGCCGGAAATGGTGACCGACTTCTATCAGCAAAACGCGAATCTGGTGATGACCCTGACCACGGAACATACTGAGACATTGGTCAAGAAACTGGATCTGCGCGAGATCGATCTGGCTCTGACGCTCCAGCCGGTTCAGCAGGGTGAAATCATCCCCATCACCATTGCCGAGGTGCCGCTGGTCTACATCGACCGCGACTACCGCCAGGGCGTGGTGGCGATCGATGAGATAGACCAGCAGCGCTGGATCTCTCCCGGCCCCCACTCGCTGTCGGCCGCCATTGCTACCCGCCGCGACTTCTCGACGACCCGCCTCAACGTTCAGACCTACTACATGGCCACTGAGTTTGTTAAGCGCGGCATGGGCTGCAGCATTACCGATATTTTTTCCGCGCGTCACAACCTGACCCCGACGATGATCCACCCTATTTCGCCGCCGATGACGATCCCGCTCTGCCTGCTGCGTCGGGCGGATGTTTCCCTGAGTCCGATTGCGCATAAATTTGTCGATTTTATCTGCCTGCAGCTGCGTAAACAGCTGCAGGAAATTAACCTGGGGTTATACCCTGAAAATAAAAAGTCAATTGCGCCACAGGGGTAAATGCTTTGACATAGCGCCATTGCATTTATCAGCGGCGGATATCTCAGGTTATGAAAAAACGCATCGTTATTATCGGTGGGGGCGTTATCGGGCTGGCGACGGCCTATGTATTCATTAAGCGCGGCCACGAGGTCCAGCTGCTGGAGCGCAATGCGAACCCCGGCCTGGCGACGAGCTTTGCCAACGGCGGCCAGCTCAGCTACCGCTACGTCGCGCCGCTGGCCGACCGCGGCGTGCCGCTGCAGGGAATAAAATGGATGGGCAAGAGCGACTCGCCGCTCAATATGCGCCTGCGGATGTCGCCAGACCAGTGGCGCTGGCTGCTGCAGTTCCTGCGCGCCTGCAACAGCCGGACCAATAAGATGAACGGCGATCATATCCTGCGCCTGTCGCTGCTCAGCCGTCAGGTTATGCAGGCGTGGTTGAATGAGGATAATCTGAGCGACTTTCACTGGCGACGCTGCGGGAAATTAGTCGTCCATCGCCGGGAGTATGATCTGAATAAAGCGGAAACAGGGATCAATCCGCAATATCAGCGCTCCCTGAGCGGAGCCGAGTGTATCGAACTTGAACCCGCGCTCAGGCATATTCGCACCTCGCTGTGCGGCGGTATTTATTCCCCCGGCGACGAAACCGCCGACTGCCATCAGTTTTGCCTGGCGCTGCTGGAGAAACTCAACGCCAGCGCCGGCTTTACCCTCACCGGCGACTGCGACGTTCGCCGTCTGAATAAAAAAGGCGATCGTATTCACTCGGCGGAAACCAGCCGGGGAACGATTGTCGGCGATGATTTTGTGGTTGCCGCCGGCAATGGCAGCAGCCCGTTGCTGGCTGGCACGGGAATTCACGTGCCGCTTTGCGGTCTGAAAGGCTACAGCCTGACGCTGCCCTATCCGGGTCAGGCCGGGATCGCGCCGGATATCAGCGTCACCGACTATGGGCACAAAATTGTCTATGCCCGCCTCGGAGAGCAGCTGCGTATCGCCGCGATGGTTGATATCGGCTACGACGGCGACGGGCTGCGCCCTGAGCGTATTGCGGCGTTGAAAAATATTGTTGCCGGCAGCTTCCCCGAGCTCCAGGGTATTGAGGATGCGCAGGCCTGGAGCGGTATGCGCCCTTCTACGCCTGCCGGCCCTCCGCTGCTGGGACGTGCCGGCTACCAAAACCTGTGGATGAACCTCGGCCAGGGTAGCCTGGGCTTCACCCTCGCCGCCGGCAGCGCGGCGGTGCTCGGCGCCCTGCTCGATAGCGAAAACCCCGCCATCGCTTTAGATGGCCTGACATGGAAAAAATCAGCATGAACATTATCCGTAACAATCCGCAGCCGCGTCTTTCCGCCAGCGTCGAATATGGCAACCTGATCTTTTTATCGGGGCAAACGCCGAAAAGCAGCGAGGAGGATATTATTCAGCAGACGCGTGAAGTCTTAGAGAAAATCGACGCCCTGCTGGCGGCAGCCGGTAGCGACAACGGGCACATTCTTTCCGCGCAGGTTTGGCTGAAAAACATGCCCCGCGATTTTGCCGGTTTTAACGAGGCCTGGGTTGCCTGGCTGCCGGAAGGCCACAGCCCGGCGCGCGCGGCCGTCCAGGCAGAGATGGCGCGCCCGGATATTCTCGTCGAAGTGATGGTCACTGCCGTAAAAGCCTGATCCTGAAAATGAAAAGAAAAAAGGCCGCATCAGCGGCCTTTTTAGTTAGTTCAGATTATTTGTCTCTGGGCGAGGCGTTTTCGACGCGGCTTTTAAGTTTCTGACCGGGTCTGAAGGTCACCACGCGCCGGGCTGTAATCGGAATATCTTCCCCCGTTTTCGGGTTACGACCCGGGCGCTGGTTTTTATCACGCAAATCGAAGTTGCCGAATCCGGAGAGTTTTACCTGTTCTCCGTTTTCCAAAGCACGACGAACCTCTTCGAAAAACAACTCTACCAGTTCTTTGGCATCCCGCTTGCTAAGCCCAAGCTTATCAAACAGATATTCTGACATTTCAGCTTTTGTAAGCGCCATAGGTTCAATCCCTCAATGAGGCCTGGAATCGCTCTTTTAATGCCTCTACACATTTGGCGACGGTAGCGGCAATCTCCTCTTCTTCGAGTGTACGGCTGGTATCCTGAAGGATTAGGCTGATTGCAAGGCTCTTACTGCCTTCTGCAACGCCTTTACCGCGGTACACGTCAAATAAGTTTACGCCAACTACCTGATTTACGCCAACTTTCTTACACTCGGTCAAAACATCAGCTGCGGGTACGTTTTCAGCGACGACGACCGCGATGTCGCGACGGTTTGCCGGGAAACGAGAAATCTCGCGCGCCTGAGGCACCACGCGGTCTGCGAGCTTGTTCCACTCCAGCTCAAACGCCAAAGTGCGACCGTTCAGATCCAGTTTACGTTCCAGTTCAGGATGAACAACCCCAATGAAACCAATGCGTTCACCTTTAAGATAAATCGCTGCCGACTGTCCCGGATGCAGCGCGGGGTTCGCTTCTGCGCGGAATTCGATGGCGGATAATTTACCGGTCAGGTCGAGAACGGACTCCAGATCGCCTTTTAAATCATAGAAATCGACGGTCTCTTTTGCCAGGTTCCAGTGCTCATCAACGCGATTGCCGCAAATTACGCCGGCCAGCATCACGTCCTGACGGATCCCCAGCGGAGCCTCGGTATCAGGAACAAAGCGTAAACCGCTCTCAAAGATGCGCACGCGGCTCTGCTGGCGATTCTGGTTATATACCACGGTGCCCAGCAGGCCGGTCAGCAGCGACAGGCGCATCGCCGACATTTCGCTGGAGATTGGGCTTGGCAGGATCAGCGCCTCTTCACCCGGGTGAATCAGCTGCTGTACTTTCGGGTCAACGAAGCTATAGGTAATAACTTCCTGATAGCCTTTGTCGATGAGCAGGGTTTTCACGCGCTTAAGCGACAGGTTCGCCTCGCGGTGGGTGCCCATAATCAGGCCGGCCAGGACCGGTTCGTCAGGAATGTTGTTATAGCCGTATACGCGGGCAACTTCTTCAACCAGATCTTCTTCGATCGCAATATCAAAACGCCAGCTCGGCGCGACGGCCTGCCACTGGCCTTCGCCCGCGGTCACTTCACAACCCAGGCGGCTAAGAATATCGCTAACCTGAGCATCATCAATGTGATGGCCAATCAGGCGATCCAGCTTGCTGCGGCGCAGGGTAATGGTTGCCGCCTTCGGCAGGGTCGCGTCGTTGGTCACGTCGATCACCGGGCCGGCTTCGCCGCCGCAGATATCGATCAGCAGGCGGGTTGCGCGTTCCAGGGCCTTGTGCTGCAGCGCCGGGTCGACCCCGCGCTCATAGCGGTGGGAAGCATCGGTATGCAGGCCGTGGCGGCGCGCGCGACCGGTGATAGACAGCGGGCTGAAGAATGCGCACTCCAGCAGCACGTTCTGCGTTTCGTCGTTCACGCCGGAGTGCTCGCCGCCAAAGATGCCGCCCATTGCCAGCGCCTTCTGGTGGTCTGCGATAACCAGCGTGTCAGCGTCGAGCTTAGCTTCGGAACCGTCGAGCAGCACCAGCGTTTCGCCCTCTTTCGCCATCCGCACCACGATGCCGCCTTCGATGCGATCGCGGTCAAAGGCGTGCATCGGCTGGCCGAGCTCGAGAAGAACGTAGTTGGTGACATCCACCACCGCATCGATGGAGCGGATGCCGCAGCGACGCAGCTTCTCTTTCATCCACAGCGGAGTGGGCGCTTTAACATTGATGCCTTTAACCACGCGTCCCAGGTAGCGCGGGCACGCGTCCGGCGCGTCAACGGTAATGGGCAGCGTATCGGCAATCGTCGCCGCTACCGGCGTGATTTCCGGCGCGTTCAGCGGCTCTTTATTCAGTACCGCCACGTCGCGAGCGACGCCGATGATACCTAAACAGTCGGCACGGTTCGGCGTCACGCTGATTTCGATGGTGTTGTCGTCAAACTTCAGATATTCACGGATATCGGTGCCAATCGGCGCATCTGCCGGCAGTTCGATAATTCCGCTATGATCGTCGGAAACACCCAGCTCGGAAAACGAACACAGCATCCCTTCGGAAGGCTCGCCGCGCAGTTTTGCCGCTTTAATTTTGAAGTCACCCGGCAGTACGGCGCCGATAGTAGCAACCGCAACCTTCAGACCCTGGCGGCAGTTCGGCGCGCCGCACACGATATCCAGCAGGCGTTCGCCGCCGACGTTAATTTTGGTCACCCGCAGCTTGTCAGCGTTCGGGTGCTGGCCGCACTCGACGACTTCACCGACGACGACGCCGTTGAAGCTGCCGGCAACCGGCTCAACGCCGTCAACTTCGAGGCCGGCCATCGTAATCTGATTCGCCAGGGCTTCGCTGTCGATCGCCGGATTAACCCATTCGCGTAACCACAGTTCACTGAATTTCATTGTTCTGTCCTGCCCTTATTTAAACTGTTTGAGGAAACGCAGATCGTTTTCGAAGAACGCGCGTAGGTCGGTTACGCCATAACGCAGCATGGTCAGACGCTCCATGCCCATACCAAAGGCGAAGCCGGAATAGACTTCCGGGTCGATGCCGACGTTGCGCAGGACGTTCGGGTGCACCATGCCGCAGCCGAGCACTTCCAGCCACTTGCCGTTTTTACCCATGACGTCAACTTCAGCAGAGGGTTCGGTAAACGGGAAGTAGGACGGACGGAAACGAATTTGCAGATCTTCTTCAAAGAAGTTACGCAGGAAGTCGTGCAGCGTCCCTTTCAGGTTGGTGAAGTTAATATTCTTATCAACAATCAGGCCTTCCATCTGATGGAACATCGGGGTATGGGTCTGATCGTAATCGTTACGATAAACGCGACCAGGAGCGATAATACGAATCGGCGGCTGCTGATGTTCCATAGTACGAATCTGCACGCCGGAAGTCTGAGTACGCAGCAGACGGGTAGCATCGAACCAGAAGGTATCGTGGTCAGCGCGCGCCGGGTGATGGCCCGGAATATTCAGCGCATCGAAGTTATGGTAGTCATCTTCGATCTCCGGACCGGTTGCCACCGTAAAGCCGAGCTCGCCGAAGAAGTTTTCGATGCGGTCGATAGTGCGGGTAACCGGATGCAGGCCGCCGTTTTCAATCCGACGCCCCGGCAGCGAGACGTCAATGGTCTCAGCGGCCAGACGCGCATTCAGCGCGGCGCCTTCCAGATCGGCTTTACGCGCGTTGAGCGCCTGCTGGACCTGCTCTTTGGCTTCGTTGATCACCGCACCTGCAGCCGGGCGCTCTTCTGGCGGCAGCTCACGCAGGGTCGTCATCTGAAGGGTCAGATGCCCTTTCTTTCCCAGGTATTCCACGCGGACGTTGTCCAGCGCGGCAACATCTGATGCCTCATTAATGGCTGCCTTCGCACTGGCAACCAGCTCTGCGAGATGTGACATGGTTTTCCTCATTATGTCGGTGCAGACACCGGTTATGGTCATTATTTTGCTCTGACTATTTCGAGTCGCAGGCAGCGGGTCAAGCCGTTGTCCAGTACGCAGATTCCGGCGGGATGACGCGCATTAAGCCACGCACCTGCAGCTTGAAATAGAACGAGCCAGTTCATATACGAAAAAAGCCTCCACGGTGGGAGGCTTTCTGGCGCTGTTTTTCGTTTCTTTTCTCACGCGCTAGCCTCCTGAGTTCAGGTGCTAAAGTAAAAAAAGAAGCGGAAAATAGCAGCATTCATGCTTGCATTACCTTGTCTGACACGAAACCTAAGACCTGTATTGAAAAGCTTACAGCAATAAAAGTCAATGTATTGATAGTGTTGAAACAAAAAGAGGGAGACAAGCTCCCTCTTTCAACTGGCTTATGCCAGAGCTGCTTTTGCTTTTTCGACCAGAGCGGTGAACGCTAATTTGTCGAATACTGCGATGTCAGCCAGGATCTTACGGTCAATTTCAACAGAGGCTTTTTTCAGGCCGTTGATGAATTTGCTGTAAGAAATACCGTTCTGACGTGCTGCTGCGTTGATACGCGCAATCCACAGTTGACGGAACTGACGCTTTTTCTGACGACGGTCACGATAAGCGTACTGACCTGCTTTGATAACAGCCTGGAAGGCAACGCGGTATACGCGAGAACGCGCACCGTAGTAGCCTTTAGCTTGTTTCAAAATTTTCTTGTGACGTGCACGGGCAACTACACCACGTTTTACGCGAGCCATATGTGCTCTCCTGTATCTATTCTAATTAAAAAGTTAAAAGGGTTAACGACTTATGCGTACGGCAGGCACGCGATTACCAGGCCCAGATCGCCTTTGGAAACCATGGCTTTCGGACGCAGGTGACGTTTACGCTTGGTAGCTTTTTTGGTCAGAATGTGACGCAGGTTAGCGTGCTTGTGCTTAAAACCACCTTTACCGGTTTTTTTGAAGCGCTTAGCAGCACCGCGTACGGTCTTAATTTTTGGCATTTTAATAACTTCCACTTCGCATTGTTAATAAACGAAACGTAGGCGAACAGTCCCTGCGAGGCCCAAGGGCGCCACAGGAATTGCTACTTGAAGGCCTTACTGTTTCTTCTTCGGAGCGAGCACCATGATCATCTGGCGGCCTTCGATCTTCGATGGGAAGGATTCGACCACTGCCAGTTCACTCAGATCGTCACGGACGCGGTTGAGCACTTCCATACCGATCTGCTGGTGAGCCATCTCACGACCGCGGAAACGCAGCGTGATCTTAGCTTTATCACCCTCTTCCAGAAAGCGAACCAGGCTGCGGAGTTTTACCTGGTAGTCGCCATCATCGGTACCAGGTCGGAATTTAATTTCCTTAACCTGGATAACTTTTTGTTTTTTCTTCTGTTCCTTAGAAGACTTACTCTTTTCATAGAGGAATTTGCCGTAATCCATGATACGACAAACCGGCGGCTCGGCGTTAGGGCTGATTTCGACTAAGTCTACTCCGGCTTCTTCAGCTTTTTCCAGAGCTTCTCTCAGACTCACAATACCAAGCTGCTCGCCTTCCAGACCTGTTAAGCGAACTTCTTGCGCGCGAATTTCGCCATTAATACGATTCGGACGCGCCGTTTGAACTCGTTTTCCGCCTTTAATACCTTATTCCTCCAGTTGTTGAAGACTGCGGCTGCGAATCTCTTGTTGCAGCTTTTCGATCACTTCATTTACGTCCATGCTGCCGAGGTCTTTCCCGCGACGGGTACGCACGGCTACTTTACCGGCTTCGACTTCTTTGTCGCCACAGACCAACATGTACGGGACACGACGTAAAGTGTGCTCGCGGATTTTAAAGCCAATCTTCTCATTTCTCAAGTCCGCTTTTACACGAATGCCCGCATTTTGTAGTTTACGCGTCAATTCGTTAACGTAATCGGCCTGAGAATCAGTAATATTCATGACCACGACCTGCACTGGCGCAAGCCAGGTTGGGAAGAAGCCGGCAAACTCTTCGGTCAGGATGCCAATAAAGCGCTCCAGGGAACCAAGGATAGCACGGTGAATCATTACCGGTACCTGACGCTCGTTGCTTTCGCCTACATACGAGGCGCTTAAACGCTGCGGCAGAGAGAAGTCCAGCTGTACCGTTCCGCACTGCCATGCACGATCGAGGCAGTCATACAAAGTGAATTCAATTTTAGGACCGTAGAACGCGCCTTCACCCAGCTGATACTCAAATGGGATATTGTTTTCTTCCAGCGCGACTGCCAGATCCGCCTCAGCACGATCCCAGGCCTCGTCGCTTCCGATACGTTTTTCCGGACGAGTTGAGAGCTTGACGACGATTTTTTCGAAGCCAAAGGTGCTGTACATATCGTAGACCATACGAATACAGGCGTTAACTTCATCACGCACCTGCTCTTCAGTACAGAAAATATGCGCGTCATCCTGAGTAAAGCCGCGAACGCGCATCAGACCATGCAGCGCGCCTGACGGCTCGTTACGATGGCAGCTACCGAACTCCGCCATACGCAGCGGCAGATCGCGGTAAGATTTCAGGCCCTGATTAAAGATCTGCACGTGACCCGGGCAGTTCATCGGCTTGATGCAGTACTCACGGTTCTCAGAAGAAGTGGTGAACATCGCATCTTTGTAGTTGTCCCAGTGGCCGGTTTTTTCCCACAGCACACGGTCCATCATAAATGGGCCTTTGACTTCCTGATACTGGTACTCTTTCAGCTTAGAGCGGACGAAAGTTTCCAGTTCACGGAAGATAGTCCAGCCATCGTTGTGCCAGAATACCATACCCGGCGCTTCTTCCTGCATATGATACAGGTCAAGCTGCTTACCGATCTTACGGTGGTCGCGCTTAGATGCTTCTTCCAGGCGCAGCAGATGGGCGTTGAGCGCCTTTTTATCCGCCCACGCGGTGCCATAAATACGTTGCAACATCTTATTGTTGCTATCGCCGCGCCAGTAGGCGCCAGCGGTTTTCATCAGTTTGAAATGATGACAGAAACGCATGTTCGGCACGTGCGGCCCACGGCACATGTCGACGTACTCTTCATGATGATACAAGCCGGGCCTGTCATCATGAGCAATATTCTCATCAAGGATCGACACTTTATAGGTCTCGCCGCGCTGCACGAAGGTTTCACGCGCTTCATGCCAGCTGACTTTTTTCTTGATGACGTCGTAGTTTTTCTCGGCAAGCTCGTGCATACGTTTTTCGAGCGCGTCGAGGTCTTCCTGGGTCAGCGTACGATCGATATCAACATCATAATAGAAGCCGTTATCGATAACCGGGCCGATAGCCATTTTGGTGTTCGGCCACAGCTGCTTAATCGCATGACCTAACAGATGCGCGCAGGAGTGACGAATAATCTCCAGGCCGTCTTCATCTTTAGCGGTGATGATAGAGAGCGTTGCATCGTTTTCGATGGGATCGCAGGCATCAACCAGCTCGCCGTTCACACGGCCAGCGATGGTGGCTTTCGCCAGGCCAGGGCCGATGTCGAGGGCAACGTCAAGCGGGCTAACCGCGTGGTCAAAATGGCGTTGGCTGCCATCAGGAAGCGTAATTACAGGCATTTCATGTCCTTATTTGCAGTGGTGCCCCACACGAAAGAGCACATACAAAACAATATAATCATAATTATCAGCAAGTTCAGACCGAGCTCCCGCTTCACTCTGCGAAAATATGAGCACGGGGTTAACCCCACCGTTCTCACCTGCAGCCGCCTGCTGATAACACCGGGCTTTAGTTTACACATCATTAGTGCGTGATAAAAGTCACAACCCACTAAATGGCTGCTATTAATGATAAAACAAGGAGGACGGGGCCAAAGATCGCAAGAGACGACGGGTTGAGATAAAAATGACAAAAATAAGCGCCCGCGCCGTATTGCTTACGTGCGGTAGTGAGTAGCGGGCAAAATCAAAACGCGGAGCCAAACATATGCCTGTCAAACCGGTACATCTTTACCCGGCTTTATATTTCTCAAAATATAAGAGACAGTCCGGCGGAAGAATGAAATATCAGGACCATTCACCGGCAACGAGTTTATGAACATTAAAAGCATCGCCCATAGTCTGACCCGTTGACTGCGATCCCGGGGCAATATTAGAGCCTGCTTCAACGTCGGTCGCTTTAGCAATGCCGACCTGGGTATGGTCCTTGCTGCCTGGCTGTGGGACTGGATTAGCGGCTAAGGCGCCGAACGAGAGCGCGCACAGCATCACGGCCGCAGTTGCGATTTTGCTATTTTTCATAGTGATGATTCTCTTATTTACGTAAGGATTTCGAGCAAAGACATCATCTCTGCCTGTGACGGATAGTATAGATCCAGATCACATTTTTGTCCGACTAAATATTTAGCTATTCGTGTCAAAAAAGTTAAATATTTATCAAGATAATCAATTATGAGGAAATTATGGAGGCTATTTTCTTTTTATAAAAAACAAAACAAAAGACCAAAAATAATAATGTCACTTATTGCTAAATTTAAAACAATCAGGCCGGAATAACCGGCCTGAAAATATTACATCTTATAGCCGAGCGACAGCGTGGTGCGACGGTCGGTATGCTCCGGCGCCGAGGACGGCGGCTGGGAGTTCCACGTTAAGTTGTAGGCAACGCGCAGCGCAAAGTGGGCGTTGATAGCGACGTTGAGCGCGCTTTCTGAGTTCACCGTGGTATCTTCGGCGCCAAACACGGAGACGCCCTGGGTGAATTTGGTGTTATCGGTCATCTGCCATGCCCAGGTACCTGAAGCGTAGCCCAGCGGCTGGGTCTCATTATCGCCATCGGTATATTCGTCATAGCGTACGCCAGGACCAAATTCAAAACGCAGGCTGTGCACCGGCCCGTTCAGAATCTGACGACCGTAACCGGCGGTCAGCACGTCGCGCTGCTGGTAGCCGTTATAGCGGTCAGTCAGCCAGCTGGCCTGGCCGAACAGGTAGTTGCTGTCGGTTAGGTTATAGCGGCTACGGCCGCCGACCGCGTACTTCTCGGAAGAGCGCTGATCGTTGGACGAGGTATTACTGGCGTTACCCCACAGCGACCATGCCGTCGTATTGCCATACCAGGTCAGCGTAGAATCCGCGGTCGCTGAGGAACTTTTCGTATTTCCGGACTGCGCCAGATAGCCGGCGTTAACAGCACCTTCGAAAGGTTTTTTGGCAGTGGAAGGGTCATCCATAACAGTAAAAACGGAATCGTCGGCCATTGCGCACGCAGACGCGAATAGCCCCCCCGCCAGCATAGCCGCTGCGGGTACTGTCTTCAAAAGCTTCATTTAATTTAGAGTCCGTACAACAAAAAGAGAGACCCAGATGGTCCCGGAAACTTTCGCGAGGATCGCTGCTGCTGGTCCAATGAAAGGCGATAAATTATAAAAAAGCACGATTAACATAGCAATCAATTACTCTGTCATTTTTTGAATAAGACGGCCCTCAGAATTATCTTTATTTTATAATGAAAATAGCCTCTTCCCGACAAATCCCCGCCGCGTATGCTTTCCCTTAGCAATAAGAAGTGCCATGCTTAAAAAAAGAACAGCCGACTCGTATCATGGAGGAAATTTGATGACCAAAATTTATACGCTTACTCTGGCTCCTTCGCTCGACAGCGCCACCCAGACCCCGCAGATCTATCCGGAAGGTAAACTACGCTGCAGCGCACCGGTTTTCGAACCCGGAGGCGGCGGCATTAACGTCGCCCGCGCAATTACCTTTCTCGGCGGCCACGCCACGGCAATTTTCCCCGCTGGCGGCGCAACCGGGGAACATCTCACCGCCCTGCTTGCCGATGAGCAGGTTCCCGTAGAAACCGTCGATACCGGCGACTGGACGCGACAAAACCTGCACGTCCACGTTGATTCCAGCGGCGAACAGTATCGCTTCGTGATGCCCGGCGCGGCGCTAACCCAGCAGGAGTTCCGCCTTCTCGAGGAGAAGGTGCTGGCGATTGAGCCCGGCTCGCTGCTGGTGATCAGCGGCAGCCTGCCGCCGGGGATCGATATTGAAAACCTGACCCAACTGGTAAAAAAGGCGCAACAGCATCAGCTACGCTGCATTATCGACAGCTCCGGAGAAGCGCTCGCGGCCGCGCTTGAGGTCGGTAACATTGAGCTCGTCAAACCTAACCAAAAAGAGCTGAGCGCGCTCGTCCAGCGCGATCTGAGCCAGCCGAACGACGTTCGCCAGGCGGCACAGGAGCTGATCCGCTCGGGCAAAGCCCGAAGAGTCGTCGTCTCCCTCGGCCCGCAGGGGGCGCTGGGTGTCGATAGCAGCGGCAGCGTACAGGTTGTCCCAC
>NZ_JAQGFU010000119.1:0-13337 GCF_030078455.1 Klebsiella sp. Ech2A
GGAGGCGCTTAACGCGCTGGGCGTCGCGGCGGAAGCCTCCGGGCGCAACGATCTGGTGGTGAAAACCGCCGAAGGCGACCGCAAGGTCTCCGGCTCCGCCTACCGTGAAACCATGGATCGCGGTTTTCACCACGGCACGCTGCTGCTGAACGCCGATTTAAGCCGCCTCGCCAACTACCTCAATCCGGACCAAAAAAAGCTGCAGGCCAAGGGGATAACCTCGGTACGCGGCCGGGTGGCCAATCTGGTGGAGCTGCTGCCGGGCATCACCCACCGTCAGGTTTGCGCCGCCATCGAAGAGGCTTTTTTCAAACACTACGGCGAGCGGGTGGAAGCCGAAGTCATTTCACCGGATAAAACCCCCGATCTGCCTAATTTTGCCGAAACCTTCGCCCGTCAGAGCAGCTGGGAGTGGAATTTTGGTCAGGCGCCGGCCTTCTCTCACCTGCTGGATGAGCGCTTTCGCTGGGGAGGCGTCGAGCTGCATTTTGACGTCGAGCAGGGGCATATCACCCGCACGCAGGTATTTACCGACAGCCTGAACCCGGCGCCGCTGGAAGCGCTGGCCGCGCGGCTGCAGGGCTGCGCGTATCGCGCCGAGGCGCTGCAGCAGGCATGTGAGGCTCTGCGGGTCGATTTCCCCGAGCAGGAACAGGAGCTAGGCGAGCTGTCCGCATGGATAGCGGGTGCGGTACGGTAATGGCGGGAGGCGGCTATCCGGCCGCGGCGTTCGCGCTTTAGCCGGAAACTGCGGCCCTCCCCATATCGGGGGAGAGCCGCTCATCTTACTCTTGATCGCCCAGCAGAACGGATTCCAGCGCGATTTTGATCATATCGTTGAAGGTGGTCTGACGCTCGGCAGCGGTGGTCTGCTCGTGCGTACGGATATGGTCAGAGACGGTGCAGATAGTCAGCGCTTTTGCACCGAACTCTGCCGCCACGCCGTAGATACCGGCCGCTTCCATTTCCACGCCCAGAATGCCGTATTTTTCCATCACGTCAAACATCGACGGATCCGGCGTATAGAACAGATCGGCGGAGAAAATGTTACCGACGCGCGCGTCAACGCCCAGCGCTTTCGCGGCGTCAACGGCGTTGCGCACCATGCCGAAGTCGGCAATAGCGGCAAAGTCATGGTCTTTAAAACGCAGACGGTTCACTTTGGAATCGGTGCAGGCGCCCATACCGATAACCACGTCGCGCAGCTTCACGTCAGCGCGTACCGCGCCGCAGGAGCCGACGCGAATGATTTTCTTCACGCCGAAATCGGTGATCAGCTCTTTGGTGTAGATGGAGCAGGATGGGATACCCATACCGTGGCCCATAACGGAGATTTTGCGACCTTTGTAGGTCCCGGTGAAGCCCAGCATGCCGCGCACGTTGTTCACTTCGCGCACGTCTTCAAGGAAAGTTTCCGCAATGTGCTTCGCGCGCAGCGGGTCGCCCGGCATCAGCACGACGTCAGCGAAATCACCCATCTCGGCGTTAATGTGTGGAGTTGCCATCGTTTTATCCTTTTTATTTGAATGCATGAAGGGCGGGAAGTCCCCGCCCAAATCCATCAGAACATGGCTTTGCCATATTCCATATCAGAGGTACCGAAGTACTTAGCCAGAGTCTGACCGATGTCGGCGAAGGTTTCGCGGTGGCCAAGAGAACCGGGTTTAACCTTCGGACCGTAGACCAGTACCGGAATATGTTCCCGGGTATGGTCGGTGCCCTGCCAGCTTGGGTCACAGCCGTGATCGGCGGTCAGGATCAGAATGTCATCTTCCCCGACCAGCGCCATCAGCTCAGGCAGGCGGCGGTCGAACAGCTCCAGACCCGCGGCGTAGCCGGCGATATCGCGACGGTGGCCCCACGAAGAGTCGAAATCGACGAAGTTGGTGAAGACGATAGTCTTGTCGCCCGCTTCTTTCATCTCTGTGATGGTCGCGTCAAACAGCGCGTCCAGGCCGGTCGCCTTCACTTTTTTGGTGATCCCGCAGTTCGCGTAGATATCGGCAATTTTACCCACCGACACCACGTGGCCGTCTTTCTCATCCACCAGCTTCTGCAGCACGGTGGCGGCAGGCGGCTCAACGGCGAGGTCATGACGGTTACCGGTGCGCTGGAAGTTGCCCGCCTTGTCGCCGATAAACGGACGCGCAATCACGCGGCCGATGTTGTAGCCGCCTTCGGTCAGCTCTTCGCGCGCAATTTCGCACAGCTCATACAGCTTATCGAGACCGTAGGTCTCTTCGTGACAGGCAATCTGGAACACCGAGTCAGCGGAGGTGTAGAAAATCGGCTTGCCGGTTTTCATATGCTCTTCGCCGAGCTGATCCAGAATGACGGTACCGGAAGAGTGGCAGTTGCCGAGGTAGCCCGGTAGGTTTGCGCGCTTAACCAGCTTGTCCAGCAGCTCCTGCGGGAAGCTGTTCTCGTGTTCCGGGAAGTAGCCCCAGTCGAACAGCACCGGCACGCCGGCGATTTCCCAGTGGCCTGACGGCGTGTCTTTACCGGAAGAGAGTTCGTGCGCCCACGCATAGGCACCGACAACTTCCGCATTTCCATCCATTCCAGCCGCGATGGAACCCGTAGAACCTTCATGCGCTTTTACCAGACCGAGACGGGTCAGGTTTGGTAAATTCAGCGGGCCTTTGCGGCCGATGTCGGCTTCCCCTTTGGCACAGGCTTGCGCAATGTGTCCGAGGGTATCTGCGCCAACGTCGCCAAAGCGAGCAGCATCTTCAGTCGCACCGATGCCGAAGGAGTCCAGCACCATAATAAATGCACGTTTCATATTATTCTCCGTACCTTTTGCGCTGCAAAAAAGCGATCAGATCAGTATACAGCTATTCAATAATGCGACGATAGACCGTCGGCGTTTCTTTCGGTGCGGTATCGTCCAGTTTTATTGCCGCCTTCACGGCTTTGGCGGCCTCCTGCCAGCTGGATTCATCTTTCGCGTGAATCACCGCCAGCGGCCGCTGCCCGTCAACGCTATCGCCAAGACGGGCCATATCGGTAAAGCCGACGCTGTAGTCAATCGGGTCGGACGCCTGACGACGACCGCCGCCCATCGACACCACCGCCATGCCCAGCGCGCGAGTGTCCATTTCAGCGACAAACCCTTCGCCGTCGGCATAGACCGCCTTGCTCAGCATCGCGGTCGGCAGATATTTATCATAGTTTTCAACGAAATCGTTCGGGCCTTTCTGCGCAGCCACCATTCGGCCAAAGACCTCGGCCGCTTTACCGTTATCCAGCACCGCCTGCAGCTTCGCCCGCGCGTCGGCGTCGTCCTGGGCGAGCTTGCCGGAAATCAGCATTTCGACGCACAGCGCCATGGTCACGTCAAACAGACGCGGATTGCGGTATTCGCCGGTCAGGAACTGAACCGCTTCGCGGACTTCGACGGCGTTACCGGCGCTGGAGGCCAGCACCTGATTCATATCGGTCAGCAGCGCGGTGGTGCGCACGCCCGCGCCGTTGGAGACGCCAACGATCGCTTCGGCCAGCGCCGCAGAGAGTTCGTAGGTCGGCATAAAGGCGCCGCTGCCCACCTTCACGTCCATCACCAGCGCATCCAGGCCCTCAGCCAGCTTTTTCGCCAGAATAGAGGCGGTGATCAGCGGAATCGAGTCCACCGTCGCGGTAATGTCGCGGGTGGCGTAGAAGCGCTTGTCGGCAGGCGCCAGCGAGCTGGTCTGCCCGATGATAGCCACGCCAACATCCTTAATAATGTCGCGGAAACGGCCGTCGTCCGGGAAAATATCAAAGCCGGGGATCGCTTCCAGCTTGTCGAGCGTTCCGCCGGTATGCCCCAGTCCACGACCGGAGATCATCGGCACGTAGCCGCCGCAGGCGGCAACCATTGGGCCAAGCATCAGCGACGTAACGTCGCCCACGCCGCCGGTGGAGTGCTTATCCACGATCGGCCCGTTAAGATTGAGGCTTTTCCAGTTCAGTACGGTTCCTGAATCCCGCATCGCCATGGTCAGCGAAACGCGTTCTGGCATAGTCATATCGTGGAAAAAAATGGTCATCGCCAGGGCGGCTATCTGCCCTTCGGAGACGGTATTATCACGGATGCCGTTGATGAAAAAGCGAATTTCATCATCGCTCAGCGCGTGACCATCACGTTTTTTACGAATAATTTCTTGTGCGAGAAACAAGGTAACCCCCTGAGGAATAAGGTCAAACACGACGGGCGGCGTTATCTGCGCCCGTGCTAAAATCCTGAAGCCCGGCCGCTCGTTGCGGCGCCGGAGATCTCCCGGCCTCGGCGCTGACGCGCCTCGTCCGGGATACGGTTATGTCACCGTGACGCCTTAGTAGCTGCTGGCGCTCTTACCGTCGCCGTGGCCCAGCGCTTTCAGCAGGCTAGCCAGCAGGCTGGAGGCGCCGAAGCGGTAGTGACGCGAGTCGGCCCACTCTGCGCCGAACAGCTCATCGGCAATCGCCAGGAACTGCTGCGCGTCTTCCGCGCTGCGTACGCCGCCCGCTGGCTTAAAGCCTACGGTTTCCTGTACGCCCATATCGCGGATCACTTCCAGCATGATGCGCGCGCTTTCCGGCGTGGCGTTTACCGGCACTTTACCGGTAGAGGTTTTGATGAAATCCGCGCCCGCCTTGATGGAAATTTCGGAGGCTTTGCGGATTAGCGCTTCTTCTTTCAGCTCGCCGGTTTCGATGATCACTTTGAGCAGAACGTTAGCCGCCGCGCAGGCCTCTTTACAGGCTTTAACCAGGTCGAATCCAACCTGCTCGTTGCCGGCAATCAGCGCGCGGTACGGGAATACCACGTCAACTTCATCGGCGCCGTAGGCGATCGCGGCGCGGGTTTCCGCCAGAGCGATATCGATATCGTCATTACCGTGCGGGAAGTTAGTCACCGTGGCGATATGAATATCCGGCGTGCCCTGCTCATTCAAGGTCTTACGAGCAATCGGGATAAAGCGCGGGTAGATACAGATAGCCGCCGTGTTACCGACCGGCGTTTTCGCCTGATGACACAGCGCGATCACCTTCTCATTGGTGTCGTCGTCATTCAGGGTGGTCAGGTCCATCAGCTTCAGTGCGCGCAGGCTGCTTGCAGATAAATCAGTCATTTCATACTCCGACGGCGTATTGCCGGTTCAATAGTTTGTCACCTTGCGAGTCTGTTACTATTGTAACATCACCTCGCCGTTACACTTCGACACCCATCACAGTTAATGAAAACTAATTACTAAATTGCATAACCATAATGAGATGTAAATCACATAAAAATATCCGTACTCACCGTCTCAGCGACAAGTTTTCTTTAAGCATAATCAGAATTGCTCATCGCGCGACAATGTTATTATTATAACATACAGGCGGCATAAAACTCGACACCAGCGCACACGTATTGTGCTAAAGAAAGAGGGATTATGTGATTATAGATTGAAAAATAAAGATTTTAATCAACGCCAGGGAATGATGGGATTTTCACAAACAAGGGGGCCGCAGCGTGAGTTTTGCCGCCGCCACGGCCCAGAGGGCGGGTTTCGCTTGTTAAGCGAGGTGTTATAGCCTGCCGAACAACGCTTCGGTGTTGCTCAGGAGAGCCTCGGCGATAGCATCCGCCGGCTCCTGGCGCAGCTCGCACAGAGTGGCAAAGACCCGAGCCGCCTGCTCCGGACGGTTTGGCTCTCCCTGAAAGCCGTTTAGCGGCATATCCGGAGCGTCCGTTTCCAGCAGCAGCGCCGACAGCGGCAGACGCGACATGACCTCGCGCGTTTTGCTGGCGCGGGGATAGGTAATGGTTCCGCCAACGCCAATTTTGTATCCTGACTGCACGAAACGCTCCGCCTGCTGCAGGCTGCCGGCAAAGCCATGCACCACCCCGGTACGCGCCAGAGCGTGCTTTTTCAGCAGCATCGCCAGCTTATCGTGGGTGCGTCGCGAATGGAGGATAACCGGCAAATCATAGCGTTTTGCCAGCCGCAGCTGCGCCTCAAGAACCGCCTGCTGGCGATCGAACTGCGGATCCTCGCGGTAGAGATCGAGGCCAATTTCCCCAATCGCCACCACCTTTGCGCTGCGCTGCTGCAGGCACGCCTCAAGGCGCTGGAGGCTGCTCTCATCATGACGCTCAATCACTATCGGATGTAGGCCCAGCGCGGCATACAGCGCATCATGCTGCTCAGCCAGGGCCAGCACGCGGGGAAAATTGTCCGCCTCGGTGGCGGGAACAATAATCCGCATCACTCCTTCACGCGCGGCCCGGGCGATGCTGTCCGTTTCATCATCGGCAAACGGCGGGAAATCGAAATGACAGTGGGTATCGATAAACTGCCGCATTACGCCAGATCCTCATTATCAAAGCTGGCATCGTTGGCCTGCGCGGCGTCAATCAGGGTTGCCTGGTGCGCATCGTTGGCCACGGAAGCCGGCGGCACCACCACCGGCGCGGGCACCGCGAGACGCGGCATATGCCGCAGCAGCGGCGGACGGTCGGCCAGCAGCTTGCCCACCGTTGCCAGGAAATAGCGGCCGCACTGACGGCCGGTTTTATAGTCCTCCAGCAGCGCCGGCAGCCGGCTCCCCAGGGCCATGCTTTTTAACGGCTTCTGCGGGTAGATTTCGAGGATCCGCAGCTTATCCGGCGGCTTATCAATAAACTGCTGGGTGGCGCGGTAGGTGGCCTCATGGTGCTGGACCAGATTGACAAACGGCTGCAGGCTACTTTCGCCGAGCCAGCGCTCCATACGTTTAAACCACTGCGGGGTATAGTACATCTGCGACGGAACCGTGCGGATCACCACAATCGTCTGCGCGCCGCGTTTTGCGGCCTCCTGCACCGGGATCGCGTCGCTGACGCCGCCGTCGAGATAGCTGATACCGTCAAGCATCACGCCGCTGCGATAAAAACCGGGGATCGCGCTGGAGGCGCGGATCTGATCGAGCCAGGTGGACTGCGTCGGGGAAAAGTAGTTAGGGGTATAGTCGTCGCCGCGGCAGGCGCACATCCACAGCTCTTTGCCCTGCGCAAATCGATCTTCGGCGTAGCTCATCGCCAGAGGCATTTTTTGCGCCGTGGTCCCCACCAGCCAGTCGAGGTCGATAAGATTCCCGCCGCGCACGAAGCGCATCGGGTCAAAAAACTCGCGGGAGGTGGTGTAACGCGTGATGACCTTGCACGCGTAGCCCTGCTGGTTGCAGATATAGGCGGAGAGATTTTGCGCCCCGGCAGAGGTGCCGAGCATAATGTCAAAAGGGTTAAATCCGGCGCGCATGAACTCATCCAGCACCCCGGCGGTAAAAATCCCCCGTTGTCCTCCCCCCTCACACACCAGGCCAAGCTTGCCCGGGTGAAAAGGTTTAACCGATAATGGCGCAATGTTGCCAAGCGTGACGGGAATTCGATGCCCCACTCTGTCTTCCTGTTTGCTTATTCTATCGCCTCAAGGTAACGCAATTTTTAACCCCCTGATACAGCAAAAGCCAGTCATATAGACTGGCTTTATGTAAAACACTATTTCATCAATACGGTTAATGCAGTTCTGGCCTTAGCATCTACGGGCGCCGGCGCCCGGTAAACAGGCTGACCAGGAACAGAATAATACCGACGACAAAGACAATTTTTGCCGCCCAGGCTGCCGTACCCGCCAAGCTACCGAATCCTAAAGCTGCGGCAATTAAGGCGATGACCAGAAAAATAATGCCCCATCGAAACATAATGCTCTCCTTACCATAGTGGATAACGGTCGCTTTTCTACGCGCTCAGGTCGCGCAGGCACCAACCCTGTCGTGCTCTATTAAACGGCAGTTGCCGAAAAAAGTTATTTATTGAACGGTGTTATTGGACGCTGAGATCATTTTTCACGGTTTTTACGCCGGTGACGGCTTTGGCTATCTCAACGGCGCGTTCTGCCTGCTGACGAGATGCCACCGTCCCGGACAGACGCACGGTGCCGTCGCTGGTTTCAACCGTCACCTTCCGCGAAGGGACAATATCGTCGGCCAGCAGCTTAGCTTTGATTTCGCTGGTAATCGCCGTATCGCCAGCGTAGCCCTTCAGGCTGGCAGGCTGCTCGTTGGCGACGCTCAGCTTGTCGTTGACCGTCGAGACACCCTTAACCTCCTTCGCTATTTTGACCGCCTGCTCTTTCTGCTCGGTGCTCTCCACCGAGCCGCTCAGGGTGACCGCTTTATTCTCAGTTTTCACCGAGATATCCGTGCTGCGGATGCTTTTATCATCGATCAGCGCCGCCTTAACTCTGGCAGTAATGGTGCTGTCGTCCATAAAGTCGCCGACTTTATTCATCGAGCTATCGACAGCCTGCCCGGCGCTGTTGGCAACGGATTTTGCGCTGTCCGTCGTTGAGTTGTCCGCATATGCCGAGGCGCTGATCATAGCCGAGCCCAAGAAGAGCGCCAGCAGCTTGCTGGTATTCTTTCGTCTTGTCATGGTGATCTCCTCGTTATTTCTATATCGGTAAAGCAAAATAAGTAGTTTATTAAGCCAGCATTTTGAAAATTGCTTATTAAATATAGTAGAAGGTCGCAAGGAAGGAGGGAAATATGCATAAAAAAACGGGAGAGCGGAAAAAATTAAGAACTTTCTTTAGCGGCGGGAACGGCGGGAAAATCGAGCAGAGCGCGGCACAGGCCGCGCTCCAGAAGGGATTAGTGCTCGCGCGTTTTGCGGAACACCACTTCAGGGTAACGCTCCTGAGTCAGGTTAAGGTTCACCATCGTCGGGGCAATATAGGTCAAATTATCGCCGCCATCGAGGGCCAGCTGAATTTCATTTTTACGTTTAAACTCTTCGAATTTCTTCACGTCGGTCGATTCAACCCAGCGGGCGGTCGCCACGTTGACCGATTCGTAAATCGCTTCCACGTTATATTCGCTCTTCAGGCGCGCCACCACCACGTCAAACTGCAGCACCCCGACGGCCCCGACGATCAGGTCGTTGTTAGCGATCGGACGGAAAACCTGTACCGCGCCCTCTTCAGAGAGCTGAACCAGCCCTTTGAGCAGCTGTTTCTGCTTCAGCGGATCCTTCAGACGAATACGACGGAACAGCTCCGGCGCGAAGTTCGGAATGCCGGTGAACTTCATCATCTCGCCCTGGGTAAAGGTATCGCCAATCTGGATGGTGCCGTGGTTATGTAAGCCGATAATATCGCCAGGGTAGGCTTCTTCAACGTGCGAGCGATCGCCGGCCATAAAGGTTAGCGCGTCGGAAATCACCACGTCTTTGCCAATACGCACCTGACGCAGCTTCATACCCTTTTCATACTGCCCGGAAACCACGCGCATAAAGGCCACGCGATCGCGGTGTTTCGGGTCCATGTTGGCCTGAATTTTAAACACAAAGCCGGAGAACTTCTCTTCTTCCGCGCGAACTTCGCGCGTATCGGTCTTACGCGGCATCGGTGCGGGCGCCCACTCCACCAGGCCATCCAGCATATGATCGACGCCGAAGTTGCCTAAAGCCGTCCCGAAGAAGACCGGGGTGATTTCCCCTGCCAGGAACAGATCTTTATCGAATTCATTGGAAGCGCCCTGCACCAGCTCCAGCTCATCGCGCAGCTGCTGCGCGAGGTCTTCACCGACCGCGCTGTCGAGATCCGGGTTATTCAGGCCCTTAATAATGCGGACTTCCTGGATAGTGTGGCCCTTGCCGGTCTGATAGAGATACGTTTCATCTTTATAGAGATGGTACACGCCCTTAAACAGCTTCCCGCAGCCAATCGGCCAGGTGATCGGCGCGCAGGCGATGCGCAGCTCGTTTTCAACTTCGTCCAGCAGCTCCATCGGATCGCGAATATCGCGATCGAGCTTGTTCATAAACGTCAGGATCGGCGTGTCGCGCAGACGGGTTACTTCCATCAGCTTGCGGGTACGATCTTCGACGCCTTTGGCCGCATCGATAACCATCAGGCAGCAGTCCACCGCCGTCAGCGTACGATAGGTATCTTCAGAGAAGTCTTCGTGGCCCGGGGTATCCAGCAGGTTAACCAGGCTACCGTGATACGGGAACTGCATCACCGACGTGGTAATAGAGATACCACGCTGCTTTTCCATCTCCATCCAGTCCGATTTCGCGTGCTGGCTGGAGCCGCGGCCCTTAACGGTACCGGCAGTTTGAATCGCCTGTCCGAACAGCAGCACCTTTTCGGTGATGGTAGTTTTACCGGCATCCGGGTGAGAAATAATGGCAAAAGTGCGGCGCTTGGCCACCTCCTGCAGATAAGGAGACAACGTCATAATTGAATCTTCTTAGTAAACGCGGCAACCGGCCACGCATGTTAAATACGAAAAATTGCGGCTATTTTACCCATCAACGGGGGGGAGGCAATCAGTGTTTACACAGGAGCTGCTCCAGTTCGCTTAACGAGGTTACCGTCCAGTCCGGGCGGAGATCCTCAGGCAGCTCGCGCTGATGGGCGTTGAGCCAGCAGGTCGCGAGGCCAGCGTTGACGCCGCCGCGGATATCAGACTCTGCGGTATCCCCGACCATCAGCACGCGGGAACGATCCGGGAAGCCCGCCTGCGCCAGGGCGTAGTCAAAGATCCGCGCATCCGGCTTTGCAACGCCGACTTGTTCAGAAATAATCAATAAATCAAAGTGATCGCGCAAACCGGTTCGTTCCAGGCGGATCTGCTGTAGCGAGGTAAAGCCGTTGGTAATAATCCCCATCTTCACCTTACCCTGCAGCGCGTTCAGCAGCGATACCGCCCCGGGAAGCGGCGAGCAGATCTCGGCCATGGCGTTCATAAACGCATCGTTAAGCTCGCCCGGCGGCACGCTCAGGCGACTGGCCCAGCTATCAAAACGCTGGTGCTGCAGCTGAAGCGAAGTGATGGCGCCGTTTTGGTAGTCCACCCACAGCGGCTTATTCACGGCCTGATAGTCCTGAAAATCTTCAGCGGTAAACGTCACGCTATAGTCGAGGAACATCCGCTGTAAACCGGTGAAGGAGTCAAACGTAAACAGCGTTTCATCGGCATCAAAGAAAATCCAGTCCCACTTCATCGTATCACCTTGTCTTACATGCTTAGCGGTAGAGCCATAATGAGTGCATCCTCACGGCCGTCGGCGGTGGGGTAGTAGTTGCGGCGGATGGTCGCCTCGTTAAAGCCCAGGCTTTCATACAGCGCAATGGCCGCGGCGTTAGAGGCGCGAACCTCCAGCCACAGCGTGGCGACGCCGCGTTTTTCGACCTCATCAATCACCCGCTCCAGCAGCTCTCGGCCCAGGCCGCGCCGCTGGAAGGCCGGATCGACGGCGATGTTAAACAGCGTCGCCTCATCCAGCACAATTTGCGTAATGGCAAAGGCCGCCATTTCACCATCGACCGCCAGCCGGAGATTCAGGTAGCGCTCTCCCTGATTGCTGGCGAAGGTTTGCTCGCTCCACGGAAAAGCGTGGGCGCGGGTTTCTATTTGCCAGGCTCGGGGCAAATCAGCCGTGTTGAGGGTAGAAATCGTGTTCATGTGCGCAGATTTGTTGCCAGAGCGCCATACGGGCAGGCGCGCTGGTCTGGAGTTCATCAAAAGCGGGCGAGGTTACCTGTGCGCCCGCCAGCAGCAACGGTGCGTCCGTGCCTAACCGCCAACTGTTACAGCGGCCGTTCTGCGGCAGCATCGCCACGCGGTCTGGCGTCAGCTGCAGCACCTGATCCGGCGTCAGCGCCAGCGCGCGCAGAACGTCGCCGATTAGCGGTTCGCTGAGCGACGGCGGATTTTCCGCCACCATCACCAGACGAATATGGCCAGCCAGTGAGATAGCGATTTCGCCCTGCAACGCCCCGGGGCGACGCAGCGACCACTGGGTAATGCCCAGCTGCTGTAATTGCCAGTCTCGTCGGGATGTCATAGCGAAACACTCCTGTTAATCAAGCGCGCAATATAGCAAATCCGTCGTATTTGCGCCAACAAACTCCGCCCTGTCGGCGGCGGGATACGGCGACGCTCGCAGGGACAGCCAACAAAGAGGCAGCGCTAAGGATAACGTGTATAATCGGCGCCAGTCTTAATGAAGGAGTGTTTCATGTCTGCTTTTACCCCGGCAAGTGAAGTCTTGCTGCGCCACAGTGATGATTTCGAGTCCGCCCGCGTTCTGTTTGCCGGTGACCTGCAGGATGACCTGCCCGCACGTCTGGACACCGCTGCCAGCCGCGTTCACACCCAGCAGTTTCACCACTGGCAGGCGCTGAGCCGCCAGATGGGCGAGAGCGCCAGCTTTGGCCTGGTGGCGCAGGCCAGCGACGTCGCCGATTGCGATACGCTGATTTACTACTGGCCGAAGAACAAGCCGGAAACCCAGTTCCAGCTGATGAACCTGCTGTCGCTGCTGCCGACCGGTATCGATATTTTCGTGGTCGGTGAAAACCGCAGCGGCGTGCGCAGCGCCGAGCAGATGCTGGCCGACTACGCGCCGCTGACCAAAGTTGACAGCGCCCGCCGCTGTGGGCTGTATCACGGTCGCCTGGAAAAACAGCCCACCTTCGACCCTGAGCAGTACTGGGGCGAATATCCGCTCGACAACCTGACGATTAAAACCCTGCCGGGCGTATTCAGCCGCGACGGGCTGGACGTCGGTAGCCAGCTGCTGCTCTCAACGCTGACGCCGCATACCAAGGGCAAAGTGCTCGACGTCGGCTGCGGCGCGGGCGTGCTGGCGACCGTACTGGCAAGCCACTCGCCGAAGGTCCGCTTAACCCTCTGTGACGTCAGCGCGCCGGCGGTAGAGGCCAGCCGCGCCACCCTCGCCGCCAACGGCATTGAAGGTGAAGTCTTCGCCAGCAACGTGTTCTCCGAGGTTAACGGCCGGTTTGACATGATCATTTCCAACCCGCCGTTCCATGACGGCCTGCAGACCAGCCAGGAAGCGGCGCAAACCCTGATTCGCGGGGCGGTACGCCACCTCGGCAGCGGCGGCGAGCTGCGCATCGTCGCTAACGCCTTCCTGCCTTATCCGGACGTGCTGGACGAAGTCTTCGGCTTCCACGAAGTTATCGCGCAGACCGGCCGCTTTAAGGTCTACCGCACCGTGATGACCCGCCAGGCGAAGAAATAGCGCCTCGCGACCGTCCGGCGACGTAACCGCGCGTCGCCGGCCTTTTACCGCCTCCCGGCGCGCCTTTTTGCAACAATCAATTCCGCCAGCACAATTAACTATTGACGAATAGCTGAAAACCACTAGAATGCGCCTCCGTGGTAACGATACTTTCATAGTGTCGATGGTATGCGAAGGTGGCGGAATTGGTAGACGCGCTAGCTTCAGGTGTTAGTGTCCTTTGGATGTGGGGGTTCGAGTCCCCCCCCTCGCACCATCATCCACGTAGATATCGCTCGCACTGTGCGAAGGT
>NZ_JAQGFU010000011.1:0-59477 GCF_030078455.1 Klebsiella sp. Ech2A
GCCGGCGCCGATCATCCGCCACATGTGATAGCCGCTGCCGCAGCCGACGTCGAGGATCGTTCGGCCGGTCAAATCGGAAAGATGCGGCAGAACGCGATCCCACTTCCAGTCAGAGCGCCATTCGGTGTCGATATCCACGCCATACAGCGACCACGGGCCTTTGCGCCACGGCATCAGGTTGCGCAGCAGGTTTTCAATTCGCAGCCGATGGCCTTCGCTCAGCGGAACTTCGCTTTCCGCGGTCACGCTGTGCAGCAGGTCGAGACGATAGGGCGAAAGCTCAGGGAGAAACTCAACGGCCCGCTCCCATTCACGGTACTTACCGTGCAGGGCCTCGCGCTGCCAGGCGGCAACCTGGGCGGGAAGCGTCTCCAGCCAGTGGGATAGCGGACCTTTGGCGATACGCTGATAAAAATTGCTGAAATCGATCATGCCGTTTCCCCGGACTTCACCGCCACCAGCGAGCCAAAGTTAAAGCACTGGAACCACAGTTCGGCGTGTTCGAATCCGGCCTTGCGCAGCCGCGCTTTATGGGTTTCTACCGAGTCGGTGAGCATAACGTTTTCCAGCATGCTGCGCTTTTGGCTGATTTCCAGCTCGCTGTAGCCGTTGGCGCGCTTAAAGTCGTGATGCATGTTAAACAGCAGTTCGCCGACGTTGGCATCTTCAAAGCTGAATTTTTCCGACAGCACCAGCGCGCCGCCCGGATTCAGCCCCTGATAGACCTTATCCAGAATCGCCTGGCGTTCGTCGGGCTCAAGGAACTGAATGGTGAAATTGAGCACCACCATTGAGGCGTTTTCGATGGTGACGTGGCGAATATCGCCTTCCACCACCTCAACCGGCGTCGGCGCCTTGTAGGCGTCGATATGGCGACGGCAGCGCTCAACCATCGCCGGGGAGTTATCCACGGCCACAATCCGGCAGCCGGCGTGGGAAATATTACGCCGTATCGAGAGCGTGGCTGCGCCAAGGGAGCAGCCGAGATCGTAGACCTGGGTATCAGGCTGCACAAAGCGCTCGGCCAGCATGCCAATCATCGAAATAATGTTGGAGTAGCCAGGAACGGAGCGCTGGATCATATCCGGGAAGACTTCAGCAACCCGTTCATCAAAGGTCCAGTCGCCGAGGCTGGCGATCGGCGCGGAAAAAAGGGTATCGCGGTGAGACATAAGGTTAAACCCGAAAAAACGAAAACGGCGTATTGTGCGCTAATGTAAGGAGAAAACCAACTCCCAGGGCATATACCACAGGTTCGCGAGCACCATCAGCACCAGCGCGCACCAGGTGGCGCTCATGCCGGAACGACGCCAGCTGTAGAGCCGGTGATGGAAACCGTAAGAGTGCATCAGCCGGCCGGCGATAAGCAGGATACCGCAAAGGTGCACCATCCAGTTCTGCGCGCCGTCCATCTCGACAAACAGCAGCAGGATAAGCCCGATCGGCAGGTACTCAACCGCATTGCCGTGCACGCGGATAGCAACCTGTAGCTCGCTAAAGCCGCCGTCGCCGTATCCGACGTGATACTGCGTGCGCAGGCGTACGACGTCAAAAGAAAACTTGATTAACAATAACGCACCCAGGACGGCATACAGCGCGCTGACCATACAAAAAACTCCCTTTCACTGTGTCAGATGGCTCCGACTATCATAGCAGGATATCAGAAAAGAGAGGTCTGCTGAGGAATTGACGGTGCCGGGCCGACGTCGGGCAGCACCGCGCGTAAATCGGCCCACAGGGTGTCGACCAGCGCCGGCGCGTGGGCGATATCCGGCGTATGCAGGAACAGGTAGGGCGTGGTCGATTGGCTCCACTTCGGCAGCGTCTGCAGCCAGATGCGAAACAGCTCGTGGTTCTGCGCCATATCGTCGCTGCCGATGAAGCGCACCAGCGGATGATGCGCGGTGACCACCGCATGGACCGGAAGCTTCGGCTTTTTACGCTGCGCGTCGAGCGCGGCCGGGCTGCGGGCGGTAACGCTGTGCACCGGACGGCTATCGAGGATCACCCGGTTAACGGCGCGCTGGTGCAGCCCGCGGTTGAGCTGCTGCTCGTCGTCGCCCTTGGCAAAAAAGGCCGGATGCCGTACCTCGACGCCGTAGGTGAAGCCGGCGGGCAGCCCGTCGAGAAACTGCCACAGGGCGGGGAGGTCTCGCGGCCCGAAGGTCGCAGGCAGCTGCAGCCAGTACTGGCCGATACGCGTCTCAAGCGGCGCGAGCCGGGTAAAAAACTCGCGGCTTAAATCGCCGCAGTTGCGCAGCGCCGCCTGATGCGAAATGGTGGCCGGAAACTTAAAGCAGAAGCGAAAGTCGTCGTGGGTTTGCTCGAACCAGCGGGCCACTATCTCGGCTTTAGGCAACGCGTAGAGGGTCGTATTCCCCTCTACGCAGTTAAAGTGGCGAGCGTACTGTTCCAGACTGGTTATGCCAAGGCGCACCCATTTCGGATGCGACCATTGCGGGAGCCCAATATAGATCATAGCGCGGCGAGAATGTCCTCAGTGCTGCGCACGCGGGCAATGCGCGGGAAGATGTTCGTCATGCTGCCCTGATGCTGCTCGGCGGAGGCCGCGCTGCAGGCGTCCTCGGCGATCAGCAGATTGAAGCCCAGCTCCCAGGCGTTGCGCGCGGTGGATTCAACGCCGATATTGGTTGAGATACCGCACAGAATAATGGTGTCGATGCCGCGGCGGCGCAGCTGCAGCTCGAGATCGGTGCCGTAAAAGGCGCCCCACTGGCGCTTGGTGACCTCGATATCGCTATCCTGTTTGCCCAGCGCAAGCGGCCAGGTCCACCAGTTATCCGGCAGCGCATGCGCCCCCGTTTGCGCATCAACCGGCTGTTTTAGCGCTTCGCCAAAGTCGGCAGACCAGCCGACGCGGACCATGATCACCGGCGAGCCCTGCTGACGACATTTCTCCGCCAGACGAGCGGCGCGAGCGACCACCTCATCGGCGCGGTGCGGGCCGCCGGCGAACGGCAAAATGCCTTCCTGCAGGTCGATGACCACAAGCGCCGTTTTTTTCGCATTGAGTTCTGGCATAGTATCCCCGTATCTTCTGTAGTTTGGCCGTTACAATACCGTTGCCATTCGCGCTCCAGGGTAACAAATTTTGTTAATTTTTGTGAGCGTAGCCAATAAGCGCGCAGCAAAGCAACGGACAAACTGCGTCGGGCTTATCGTGCGGCAGAATTTCCAGTATAATAGCCGCCTTTTTTCATTCAGTTGTGACATTCAGCTAAAGCCGCAACTTCGTGGCCTGCAGGGCAGGCAACAATCCGCCAGTGGCTAAGTTAAGGGATATCTCATGCGTACAGAATATTGCGGGCAGCTGCGTCTGTCCCACGTGGGGCAGCAGGTGACTCTGTGTGGTTGGGTCAACCGTCGTCGTGATCTTGGTAGCCTTATCTTCATTGATATGCGTGACCGCGAAGGCATCGTACAGGTGTTTTTCGATCCGGAACGTGCGGATGCATTAAAGCTGGCCTCCGAACTGCGTAATGAGTTCTGTATCCAGGTGACGGGCACCGTGCGTGCGCGTGACGAAAAAAACGTCAACGGCGATATGGCTACCGGCGCCATCGAAGTGCTGGCTTCCGATCTGACCATCATTAACCGCTCAGAAGCGCTGCCGCTGGATTCTAACCACGTCAACACCGAAGAAGCGCGACTGAAATACCGCTATCTGGATCTGCGTCGTCCGGAAATGGCCCAGCGTCTGAAAACGCGGGCAAAAATCACCAGCCTGGTCCGTCGTTTTATGGACGATCACGGTTTCCTCGATATCGAAACCCCGATGCTGACCAAGGCCACGCCGGAAGGCGCGCGCGACTATCTGGTTCCGAGCCGCGTGCATAAAGGCAAATTCTACGCGCTGCCGCAGTCTCCTCAGCTCTTCAAACAGCTGCTGATGATGTCCGGCTTCGACCGCTACTATCAGATCGTGAAATGCTTCCGTGATGAAGACCTGCGCGCCGACCGCCAGCCGGAATTCACCCAGATCGACGTGGAAACCTCCTTCATGACCGCACCGCAGGTGCGCGAAGTGATGGAAGCGCTGGTTCACGAGCTGTGGCTGAACGTGAAGGGCGTGGATCTGGGCGAGTTCCCGATCATGACCTTTGCCGAGGCCGAACGTCGCTACGGTTCCGATAAGCCGGACCTGCGCAACCCGCTGGAGCTGGTGGATATTGCTGACCTGGTGAAAGCGGTTGAATTTGCCGTCTTCTCCGGCCCGGCAAATGATGCCAAAGGTCGCGTTGCCGCACTGCGCGTGCCGGGCGGCGCGGCGCTGACCCGTAAGCAGATCGATGAATACGGCAAGTTCGTGCAGATTTACGGCGCCAAAGGCCTGGCGTATATGAAGGTCAACGAGCGCGCAAAAGGCCTCGAAGGCATCAACAGCCCGGTGGCTAAATTCCTCAACGCGGAAATCGTCGAAGCCATTCTCGAGCGCACCGCTGCCCAGGACGGCGATATGATTTTCTTCGGCGCCGATAATAAGAAAGTGGTTGCCGATGCCCTGGGCGCGCTGCGCCTGAAGCTGGGTAAAGACCTTAGCCTCACCGACGAAGACAAATGGGCGCCGCTGTGGGTTATCGACTTCCCGATGTTTGAAGACGACGGCGAAGGCGGCCTGACCGCGATGCACCACCCGTTCACCTCTCCGCGCGATATGACCGCGGACGAGCTGAAAGCCGCGCCGGAAACGGCGATTGCCAACGCCTACGATATGGTCATTAACGGTTACGAAGTCGGCGGCGGCTCGGTGCGTATTCACAGCGGTGAAATGCAGCAGACCGTGTTCGGCATCCTCGGGATCAACGAGCAGGAGCAGCGTGAGAAGTTTGGCTTCCTGCTGGATGCGTTGAAATACGGTACGCCGCCGCATGCGGGCCTCGCATTCGGCCTTGACCGTCTGACGATGCTGCTGACCGGCACCGATAACATTCGCGACGTCATCGCTTTCCCGAAAACAACCGCCGCCGCCTGTCTGATGACCGAAGCACCGAGCTTCGCCAATCCGACCTCGCTGGGTGAATTAGGTATTCAGGTTGTGGCGAAAGAGACAAAAGAGTCTGCGGAGAATAAGTAAGATGTCATTCAAGCTCCCCGTTTCTGTTCTGGTGGTGATTTATGCCGAAGATACAAAGCGGGTGCTGATGCTGCAGCGGCGCGATGATTCCGCTTTCTGGCAGTCGGTAACCGGCAGCCTGGAAGCGGGAGAAACCGCGCTGCAAGCCGCCGCGCGCGAAGTAAAGGAAGAGGTCGCAATAGATGTTGCCGATGAGCATCTGGCCTTAATTGACTGTCAGCGTACGGTGGAGTTCGAGATTTTTTCTCATTTACGTCATCGCTATGCGCCGGGCGTTGAGCGCAATACGGAATTTTGGTTCCGCCTTGCGCTCCCTCATGAACGCCAGATTGTGTTTACCGAACATCTGGATTACCGCTGGGTCGCCGCGACGGAAGCCGCCGCGTTGACCAAGTCGTGGAGTAACCGGCAGGCGATTGAAGAATTTGTAATTAACGCCAACTAATATTCCCCGCCTCCTGCTGGTCAGAAGGCTTCGGGAAAACGGCATTTTTGGAGAGTTTTTTATGGCAGGTCATAGTAAGTGGGCCAACACCAAGCACCGCAAAGCGGCACAGGATGCCAAACGCGGTAAGATCTTCACTAAAATCATTCGCGAGCTGGTCACTGCCGCGCGTTTAGGCGGCGGCGATGCGGCTTCTAACCCGCGTCTGCGCGCAGCAATTGATAAAGCGCTGTCCAACAACATGACCCGCGATACCCTGAACCGCGCTATCGCCCGTGGCGTAGGCGGCGATGATGACGCGAACATGGAAACCATCATTTATGAAGGCTACGGCCCGGGCGGCACGGCGGTGATGGTTGAGTGCCTGAGCGACAACCGCAACCGTACCGTTGCCGAAGTGCGTCACGCCTTCACCAAAACCGGCGGTAACCTCGGCACCGACGGCTCGGTGGCCTATCTGTTCAGCAAAAAAGGGGTGATCTCCTTCGAAGCTGGCGACGAAGACGTGATTATGGAAGCGGCTCTGGAAGCGGGTGCGGAAGACGTTGTGACCTACGACGACGGCGCGATTGACGTCTACACCGCCTGGGAAGATATGGGCGCCGTACGCGACGCGCTGGAAGCGGCTGGCCTGAAAGCCGACGCGGCCGAAGTCTCAATGATCCCGTCGACGAAAGCCGATATGGATGCGGAGACCGCGCCGAAGCTGCTGCGTCTGATCGATATGCTGGAAGATTGCGACGACGTGCAGGAAGTTTATCATAACGGCGAGATCTCTGATGAGGTCGCCGCAACGCTGTGATTCCCGTCATCTTTCAGCCCACAGCGGCGTTGGCTCTCCTCGCTTACCCTGGTTACGTAGTGCATCTACGTTCCCGGGGATGCGCCGCCTGGCCGGCTGGCTGTGAACTGAAATATTTAGGGTCTCAGGGCTTAGTTATTACCGGAGATGCGTGATGGCTATTATTCTCGGTATTGACCCGGGTTCGCGCATTACCGGCTATGGCGTTATCCGCCAGGTCGGGCGGCAGTTAAGCTATCTTGGCAGCGGATGCATCCGCACTAAGGTGGACGATCTGCCGTCGCGCCTGAAGCTGATTTACGCGGGCGTGACGGAAATTATCACCCAGTTTCAGCCGGATTATTTCGCGATTGAACAGGTGTTTATGGCGAAAAACGCCGACTCGGCGCTGAAGCTGGGGCAGGCGCGCGGGGTGGCTATCGTCGCGGCGACCAATCAGGATCTTCCGGTCTTTGAGTACGCCGCGAGGCAGGTCAAGCAAACCGTGGTCGGCATCGGCAGCGCGGAAAAAAGCCAGGTGCAGCATATGGTGCGCACCCTGCTGAAGCTGGCGGCTAACCCGCAGGCGGATGCGGCGGATGCGTTGGCCATTGCGATTACCCACTGCCACGTGAGTCAAAACGCGACGCAGATAGGCGATAGTCGGCTAAACCTGGCGCGCGGACGCTTGCGATAACGTCAAATCAGGCTGGATATTTATCCAGCCTTTTTTTATGATACCGGCAGATACTTTAGCCCTTAACGCAGGAGCAGCATGTGATAGGCAGACTCAGAGGCATCGTTCTCGAAAAACAACCCCCGCTGGTATTACTGGAAACGGGAGGCGTTGGCTATGAAGTGCATATGCCTATGACCTGCTTTTACGAGCTGCCTGACGTGGGCAAAGAGGCGGTCGTATTTACCCATTTTGTGGTTCGCGAAGACGCGCAGCTGCTGTTTGGTTTTAATAACAAACAGGAGCGTACGCTGTTTCGCGAGCTGGTTAAGACCAACGGCGTAGGGCCGAAGCTGGCGCTGGCGATCCTTTCCGGCATGTCGGCGCAGCAGTTTGTTAACGCCGTCGAGCGCGAAGAGGCCGCGGCGCTGGTTAAGCTGCCAGGAATTGGCAAGAAAACCGCCGATCGCCTGATCGTTGAAATGAAAGATCGTTTCAAAGGGCTGCACGGCGACCTGTTTACTCCGGCGGCGGATCTGGTGCTGACCTCGCCGGCCGGCCCGTCCGATGACGACGCCGAACAGGAAGCGGTTGCCGCCCTGGTGGCGCTGGGCTATAAACCTCAGGAGGCCAGCCGAATGGTGAGTAAAATCGCCCGTCCGGATGCCAACAGTGAAACGCTAATCCGCGAAGCGCTGCGCGCCGCGTTGTGAGGTAAGGGATGATTGAAGCAGACAGGCTGGTATCGGCAGACAGCACCGGGTTTGAAGAGACGGTCGATCGCGCAATCCGCCCTAAACTACTGGCAGAGTACGTGGGCCAGCCGCAGGTGCGCTCGCAAATGGAGATCTTTATCCAGGCGGCCAGGCTGCGCGGAGACGCGCTCGACCATCTGCTGATCTTTGGCCCGCCGGGGCTGGGGAAAACGACGCTGGCCAACATCGTCGCCAATGAGATGGGCGTCAACCTGCGCACCACCTCCGGACCGGTGCTGGAGAAAGCCGGTGACCTGGCGGCGATGCTGACCAACCTCGAACCCCACGACGTGCTGTTTATCGATGAGATTCACCGCCTTTCGCCGGTGGTGGAAGAGGTGCTCTATCCGGCGATGGAGGACTATCAGCTGGATATCATGATTGGGGAAGGGCCCGCGGCGCGCTCGATAAAAATCGATCTGCCGCCGTTCACCCTGATTGGCGCGACTACGCGGGCCGGTTCGTTAACCTCGCCGCTGCGCGACCGCTTCGGTATCGTCCAGCGGCTGGAGTTTTATCAGATTGCCGATCTGCAGCACATTGTGAGCCGAAGCGCCCGCTTTATGGGGCTGGATATGAGCGAAGAGGGCGCGCTGGAAGTGGCGCGTCGCGCGCGGGGCACCCCGCGTATTGCCAACCGCCTGCTGCGGCGGGTGCGTGACTTCGCGGAGGTGCGTCACGACGGCAGCATCTCTCTCGAGATTGCCGCCCAGGCGCTGGATATGCTTAACGTTGACGCCGAAGGATTTGATTATATGGACCGCAAGCTGCTGCTGGCGGTGATCGATAAATTCTTTGGTGGCCCGGTCGGCCTGGATAACCTGGCGGCGGCCATTGGCGAAGAGCGCGAAACCATTGAAGACGTGCTGGAGCCCTATCTTATCCAGCAGGGCTTCCTGCAGCGAACGCCGCGGGGACGCATGGCGACGGTTCGTGCCTGGAACCACTTCGGCATCAAGCCGCCGGAAATGCCCTAGCCGGGCGCCTCAGCCGGTAGCGCTGCCCGGCGCAGCGCTACCGGAAGAAGAGGACTCAGGCGGCCGTTTTCTTCATCATGCTGAAGATAAACAGCACCGCAGCGCACAGCACCACCGACGGGCCGGCCGGCGTGTCGTAGAACGCCGAGAAGGTCAGTCCGCCGGTGACCGCGATCGCCCCGATACCCACGGCGATAGCCGCCATCTGCTCCGGCGTACGCGCAAAACGCCGCGCCGTGGCGGCGGGGATGATCAGCAGCGAGGTGATGATCAGCGCCCCGACAAACTTCATCGCCACGCCGATAGTCAGGGCGGTGACCAGCATCAGCAGCAGCTTCACCCGCTGCAGCTTCACGCCGTCAACGAACGCCAGGTCGGGACTGATCGTCATTGACAGCAGGTTGCGCCACTGCCAAAGCAAAATGGTCAGCACGATCGCCACGCCAATGGCGATGGAGATCAGGTCCTCCGGCGTCACCGCCAGCAGATCGCCAAACAGGTAGGCCATCAGGTCTACGCGGACGTTCGACATCAGGCTGACCACCACCAGCCCCAGCGACAGCGCGCTGTGGGCCATAATCCCCAGCAGCGTATCGATGGCGAGGTGAGGGCGCTTCTCCAGCCATACCAGCCCGCCCGCCAGCAGCAGCGTGATGGCGATAACGGCGTAGAAGGGGTTGACGTTGAGCAGCAGGCCAAAAGCGACGCCGAGCAGCGAGGCGTGGGCGAGGGTATCGCCAAAATAGGACATCCGGCGCCAGACGACAAACGAGCCCAGCGGGCCGGCGGCGCAGGCGAGCATCACCCCGGCCAGCCAGCCGGGTAACAGTAGTTCAATCATCAGCGGTCATTTCCCCGACGCAGTACAATCCGCCCCTGCAGGTCGTGGCGGTGATTATGATGGTGACGATAAATACCCAACTGTTCCGCGCCGCGCTGGCCGAACATTGAGATAAACTGCGGGTGCATCGAGACCACTTCCGGCGTGCCGGAGCAGCAGATATGCTGATTCAGGCACAACACTTCATCGGTTTTCGCCATCACCAGGTGCAGGTCGTGGGAGACCATCAGCACCGAGCAGTTAAGCTCCTGGCGCAGCTGGTTAATCAGGTCATACAGCGCTACCTGGCCGTTGACGTCGACGCCCTGCGTCGGCTCATCAAGCACCAGCAGCTGCGGCTGATTTAACAGCGCCCGCGCGAGCAGCACGCGCTGCGTTTCGCCTCCGGAGAGTTTCTGCATCGGGGCATCGATCAGATGCCCGGCCTGGACACGCTTCAGCGCCGGCAGTATATCCTGCTTACGCGTCTGCGGACGCAGGCGCAAAAAGCGGCTGACGGTGAGCGGCATCGTGGCATCAAGGTGTAATTTTTGTGGGACATAGCCAATGCGCAGCTTTCCCTCTCGCTTGATAACACCGTCAGTGGGTGCTACCAGCCCGAGAACGACCCGTACAAGCGTGGATTTACCGGCGCCGTTCGGGCCGAGTAAGGTCAAAATTTTGCCTGGCTTAAGCGTGAGCGAAATGTCAGACAGCACGCGCCGCTGGCCGAAGGCCACCGAGACGTTTTGCAAAGTTACAAGATTTGTCATGTCAAATTAAGGGTTGCACAAGCTAGTGAATGTTATAATATCACATCTTTCTCATTCATTACGACGATTAGACGCATTATGTTACATAAAAATACGCTTCTTTGCGCTGGACTTAGCGCCGTTTTTTTGTTCACCCAGACCTCCGCGGCGAATGCCGCCGTGGTTGCCTCACTGAAACCTCTTGGCTTTATCGCTTCCGCTATCGCTGACGGGGTCACCGACACCCAGGTACTGCTGCCAGATGGCGCCTCCGAGCACGACTATTCTCTGCGCCCTTCAGATGCAAAACGCTTACAGAACGCAGACTTAGTGGTGTGGATTGGCCCTGAGATGGAAGCCTTTATGGATAAGTCAACGCAAAGCATTGCGCCAAACAAAAAGGTGACGATCGCCCAGCTTGACGGCGTGAAACCGCTGCTCATGAAAGGCGCGGATGATGACGATGACCACGACGGCCACGATCACGCTGCAGGTGGAAAAAGTGACGACGATCACCATCACGGCGAATACAACATGCATCTGTGGTTATCCCCAGAGATAGCACGGCTTTCGGCGGTTGCAATCCACGATAAATTATTGGAACTTATGCCGCAGAGTCGAGCCAAACTTGACGCTAACCTGAAGGAGTTTGAGGCAAAATTAGCCTCGACCGATAAACAGGTGAGCCACGAGCTGGCACCGCTGCAAGGAAAAGGGTATTTCGTTTTTCATGACGCCTACGGCTACTTTGAAAAACACTACGGTCTGACATCGCTTGGTCATTTCACCGTCAACCCTGAAATTCAGCCTGGTGCGCAGCGTTTACACGAAATCAGAACACAGCTGGTTGAGCAAAAAGCGACCTGCGTTTTTGCTGAGCCACAGTTCAGGCCAGCCGTTATAGAAGCTGTTGCCAGAGGTACCTCCGTGCGCATGGGAACCCTCGATCCGCTGGGTACAGGAATTAAGCTGGGTAAAGATAGTTACCCGCAGTTCCTGAATCAGCTGGCGAACCAGTATTCGAGCTGCCTGAAAGGAGATTAACGAGGAAGTGAATACGTGCAACAGATAGCCCGCGCTGTCACTCAGGCATTTAACAATTTGCCACGACCTCACCGCGTAATGCTGGGGTCGTTGAGCGTTCTAACCTTAGCGGTCGCCGTCTGGCGACCGTACATCTACCACCACGAATCAGCCCCTATTGTCAGAACGATTGAGCTGGAAAAAAGCGAAATCCGTTCCCTGCTGCCGGAAGCCTCTGAACCTATCGATCAGGCCGCGCAGGAGGAAGAAGCTATACCTCAGGACGAGCTGGACGATAAGGCCGACGGCGATTCAGGCGGCCATGAGTACGTCGTATCAACCGGCGATACGCTCAGCAGCATCCTCAATCAGTACGGTATCGAAATGGGCGATATCTCCCTTTTATCGACCGCTGATAAAGAGCTGCGCAACCTCAAGATTGGCCAGCAGCTCTCATGGACCCTGACGGCGGATGGCGATCTGCAAAGCCTGACCTGGGAAATGTCCCGTCGCGAAACCCGCACCTATAATCGCGTGGGTAACGGCTTCAAGATGAGCAGCGAGCTGCAGGAAGGGGACTGGGTCAACAACGTGCTGAAAGGTACCGTTGGCGCCAGCTTCGTCTCCAGCGCGCGTAGCGCGGGCCTCACCAGTACCGAAGTCAGCGCGGTTATTAAAGCCATGCAGTGGCAGATGGACTTCCGCAAGCTGAAAAAGGGCGACGAGTTCTCGGTGCTGATGTCGCGCGAAATGCTTAACGGCAAGCGGGAGCAGAGCCAGCTGCTGGGCGTGCGTTTACGTTCCGACGGCAAGGATTACTACGCCATCCGTGCCGAAGACGGCAAGTTCTACGATCGCAACGGTACCGGCCTGGCGAAGGGCTTTATGCGCTTCCCAACCGCGCGCCAGTTCCGCGTGTCGTCAAACTTTAACCCGCGCCGCCTCAATCCGGTGACCGGACGCGTCGCGCCACACCGCGGCGTAGACTTCGCGATGCCGCAGGGCACCCCGGTACTTTCCGTCGGTGACGGCGAGGTGGTGGTGGCCAAACGCAGCGGCGCGGCGGGGTACTATGTCGCTGTGCGCCACGGCCGTACCTACACCACCCGCTATATGCACCTGCGTAAGCTGCTGGTGAAACCCGGGCAGAAGGTGAAGCGCGGTGACCGCATTGCGCTGTCGGGCAACACCGGCCGCTCTACCGGGCCACATCTGCATTATGAAGTATGGATTAACCAGCAGGCGGTAAACCCGCTGACGGCGAAGCTGCCGCGTACGGAAGGGCTGAGCGGTTCCGACCGCACGGATTATCTGGCGCAGGTGAAAGAAGTGATGCCGCAGCTGCGATTCGACTAACGCGCTGTTATTAAAAGCCGGTGCCAGCGCGCGCCGGCTTTTTCTTTTGTACCTTCCCCAACGTGTCGCTAAACTATAGCCTTAAGTATCTCCTTATCTTTATTCAGCACCATTTTTGCGGATCGGGCATGGAAACGAAAAAAAATAATATTGAGTTTATTCCAAAATTTGAGAAATCCTTTTTACTCCCGCGCTACTGGGGCGCGTGGCTGGGCGTTATTGCTTTTGCGGGGATTGCGCTGACGCCCCCGTCGTTCCGCGATCCGATTCTCGGCAAGCTGGGGCGCTTTGTCGGCAGGCTGGCCAAAAGTTCGCGCCGCCGCGCGCAGATAAACCTGCTGTACTGTTTCCCGGAAAAGAGCGAGCAGGAGCGCGAAGCGATTATTGATGAGATGTACGCCTCTGCGCCTCAGGCGATGGTCATGATGGCAGAGCTGGGCCTGCGCGATCCGCAGCGCATTCTTTCCCGCGTCGACTGGCAGGGAAAAGAGATCATCGACGAGATGCAGCGCAATAACGAAAAGGTGATCTTCCTGGTGCCGCACGCCTGGGGCGTGGATATCCCGGCGATGCTGATGGCGTCCGGCGGACAAAAAATGGCGGCGATGTTCCATAATCAGGGCAATCCGGTATTTGATTACGTGTGGAATACCGTCCGCCGCCGCTTTGGCGGGCGCATGCACGCGCGCAATGACGGCATCAAGCCGTTTATCCAGTCGGTACGTCAGGGCTACTGGGGCTACTATCTGCCCGATCAGGATCACGGCGCCGAGCACAGCGAGTTCGTGGATTTCTTTGCCACCTACAAAGCCACGCTGCCGGCGATCGGCCGCCTGATGAAGGTCTGTCGGGCGCGGGTGGTTCCGCTGTTCCCGGTCTATGATGGCGAAACCCATCGTCTGACGGTGCTGGTACGCCCGCCGATGGACGACCTGCTGGAGGCCGATGACAATACGATTGCCCGGCGGATGAACGAAGAGGTAGAAATTTTCGTCAAGCCGCATAGCGAGCAGTACACCTGGATCCTCAAGCTGCTGAAAACCCGCAAACCCGGCGAAATCGAACCCTATAAGCGCAAAGAGCTCTTTCCGAAGAAGAAATAGCGCCGCCTGTCGCTCAAGGTAACGATTATTTAGCCACTGTACGCCGACGCGTCAGTGGCTAAATTGTTTAAGCAGTGAGTCATGCTCCACAATCAGCCGATAGCGGTACTCCGGCCTCCCCGTGGCGCCGTAGTGGTTGCTGGTGTGCAGAATATCGATCTGCGCCAGCCAGATCAGATACTTGCGGCAGGATACCCGGGAAATATCCAGCTGCGCCGCCAGCTCGTTGGTTGAAAATTCGGCTTCAGGATGAGCGCCTATCCAGCGGCACACCGTGCGCAGCGTTTCGGCGGTCAACCCTTTTGGCAGGCGACGGCTCTCCGCGCGCTGCCGCGAAGCGTGATTGAGCAGGTCGTCAATGTCCGACTGCTGGTAACAGGGCACGGCGTGGCGCTGGCTACGCTTGTGGCTCCAGGCGATCAGCGCCTCTTCAAAGCGGGAGAACTGGAAGGGCTTGATGAGGTAATCCACCACCCCGTAGCGCATTGCGCTCTGCACGGTGAACGCGTCGGCGGCGGAGGTGATCATGATGACGTCAATATCGTGCGCCGACCGGCGCAGCGCCGGCAGCAGGTCCAGACCGTTTTCCTTATGCATGTAAACATCGAGCAGGATCAGGTCAATGCCCTGCGGACGTTCGCTGATGATGCGCTGCGCTTCGCCGAGGGTCGGGGCGATGCCGCAGCAGCAAAAGCCGTTAAGCCGGCTGAGAAACAGGCGGTTTAGCTCAGCGACCATCGGATCGTCATCGATAATAAGGACATTTATCACGCAGGCCTCTCTTAAGGCCGGGAGGCTATCTGCCTCCCGGATATCACATTACCGGCCGGACCCGTCTTTTTAGAACGATGAGCGTTTATAGGCGGTGTAGCGCGCCTGCCAGTAGGTTTGTTCGATGCGGGCAAGCAGCTGCTCTTCGCTGAGCTGCGGCGCCACGCCCTCCTGCTGGGCGGCCTTCGCGATAGCCAGGGCAATGGCGCGCGATATCGTTTCGATCTCCGCCACCGGCGGCAGCAGCCCGCCGCTTTCCGCCGCTGCCAGCGGGGAGTGAGCGGCCAGGGTGCGGCTTGCGGCGGTGAGCATCTTTTCCGTTATCCGCTCGACCTTGCCGGCCAGCACGCCGAGCCCGAGTCCGGGGAAGATATAGGCGTTATTACATTGGGCAATATCGTAGGTTTTACCCGCGTAAACCACCGGGGCAAAGGGGCTGCCGGTGGCGACCAGCGCGGCTCCTTCCGTCCAGGCGATCAGATCCGCCGGCTGGGCCTCGGCGCGAGAGGTTGGGTTCGAGAGCGGCATGATAATCGGGCGGGCGCAGTGCCGGTGCATCTCTTTGACAATCTCTTCGCTGAACAGACCGGGCTGTCCTGAAACGCCGATCAGTACGGTCGGATGCGCATGGCGCACAACGTCGAGCAGCGAGACGGGGCCGGCGCCGACGTCCCAGTGGGCAATGCTGTGTCGGGAGGTGACCAGCTTTTGCTGGAAATCGAGCAGCTCGGGGATCGCGTCCGTCAGCAGGCCGCAGCGATCGACCATAAACACCCGGCCGCGGGCCTCGTGCTCGGACAGCCCCTCATCGACCATCATCGCCACGATCTTTTCCGCGATACCGCAGCCCGCGGAGCCGCTGCCTAAGAAGACCACGCGCTGATCGCATAAGCGGCTGCCGGCCGCCTGGGCGGCAGCGATGAGGGTACCCGTCGTCACGGCGGCAGTACCCTGAATATCATCGTTGAAGCAGCACAGCCGATCGCGATAGCGCTGCAGGAGGCGGGTGGCGTTCTTTTGGGCAAAATCTTCGAACTGCAGCAGCACGTCAGGCCAGCGGCGCTTCACCGCTTCAATAAACATATCCATAAACTCGAGGTAGCTGTCGTCGTCGATGCGCGGGTGGCGCCAGCCCATATAGAGCGGATTGTCGATCAGCTGCGCGTTGTTGGTGCCAACGTCGAGCATGATCGGCAGGGTAGAGGCCGGATGAATACCGCCGCAGGCGGTGTAGAGCGAGAGTTTGCCAATCGGGATGCCCATTCCGCCAACGCCCTGGTCGCCGAGGCCGAGAATGCGCTCGCCGTCGGTGACCACGATGACCCGGATATCGTTGCGCGAGAAGCTTTGCAGCATCTCATCAATTTGGTGGCGGTCCGGCCAGGAAATAAACAGGCCCCTGGCGCGGCGATAAATTTCCGAAAAGTGTTCACAGGCCTCGCCGACCGTCGGGGTATAGACGATAGGCAGGGTATCGGTCATATGCGTGCGCAGAACGTTATAAAACAAGGTCTCGTTAGTATCCTGGATATTGCGCAGATAGACGTGGCGTGAAATATCGCGTTTAAACTGACAAAACTGTTCCCAGGCTCTTGCCGTTTGCTCCTCAATCGTTTCCACCTTTTGCGGCAGAAAACCGTGCAGGCCAAAGGCGTCGCGTTCGCCGTCGGTAAATGCCAGCCCTTTATTAAGTAACGGGTTTTCCAGTAAGACGGAGCCGTTATAGGGAGTGTAAATAGTTTCCTGGTTTAACATGGGTTACTCCTGAATATGTATTATGCAAAGAATACCGATCAAAAACTTATAGCTAATTAATAGCGCGGAGACCGCCGGGCATAATTTAGGAAATTAAATAGATCATTATGCCCTCCGTCACCACGCCGAGAGCGGTGCCGATTAAAATCGATGAGGATGCTGATTCAATATAGGTATCGCTGCGCAGGGCAAACATTCCGGCGGCAATTGCGGATGGGGTGGCGCCGATAATAATAACCTGCTGCATTAGGCTATGGCTCAGACCCAGCGCCAGCCCGGCCGCCGCCATCATTCCCGGTTGAATCAGGTTTTTAATTCCGATATTAGTAAATACCTGACGATTTAACGCCGGGCGTTCGCCGTAAAACAGCAGGCCGAGGGCAAACAGGGAGAGGCCGCCGGCAATTTTACCGACCATTTCAATCGGGGCGCTCAGGAGATGCGGCAGCTTTATTCCGGCAAGGCTTAACAGGACGCCTAATATCGGGATCCAGACAATTGGATTTCTGACCGCCTTCATCAGATTTTGCCATACCAGCATCGCGGGGTTCAGCTGCGGCTCCTCTGCCGCGGTGTTTTTATCGCCGAGGCGAATAAGGATAATCGTCAGCGGGATCATAAACACGCTGGTGATGAGATTGCCGATCAGCACGCCAAGGAAGCCTTCCGGCCCGATAAGCACCGCCAGCACCGGCGCGCCAAAATAGGCCATGTCGGGAAACGAGCAGACCAGGGACTGGATCGCGCTGGTCTTGATATCGTGGCGGAACACGTAGCGTGAAATCAGCAGGGTCAGAAAATAAGAGCCCATCAGGCCAATAACCAGCACCGCCATAAAAGTGAAATTTTTAATTTTATCCGGGTTGGTGTTTAAGGCGCCAATAAAGAGATGAAAGGGCAGGGCGAAACGAATAACCACGGTCGCTAAAACCGTGGCATCTTCTCGGCGGGTATAGCCGAGCTTGCCGCTGATCCATCCGAGTAGCATGATAAATACCAGCGGGAACAGTGATTCTAATAATAGTGAGGGCATAGGGTATCCTGATAAAGTATGGTCTGCGACTACTGTTTTTTTAAATCTAACAATCCCTCGCGTGCCGCAGGGTGATAGAAATCACAGTCTGTTTTGTTTAAATACTTTTACGCCGAGGACTTTACTTACAAATATAGGCGGGAAGGTAACCTGATGTTTTCATTGAGGAGGGCTAAAAATACTCGCCGCGATAATTTTAATTACAAAAGGCTGACTTAAATTACTTAACGTTGAGATTTAAGGTCAATCACAAAAGCATCATCAGAAATGGCGCATGGCTTTTTTATGCCCGACGGCTGTGCTACTTTTTTTCAGGTTCAATGTGCTCGATGTACTATTTTATTCTCGAATTTACTCTGGTTGAATAACATTATTGTTATTTACGCCCCTACCTGGCTATTTATAAAAAATAAGGTGCAAGATGGAAAATAATTCACTAAATCATCCTGTTGATAATTCACTGCCTGCCCGACCCGCGGTCAGAATGCTGGGGAGTGCGGAAGTGGGATCCGTTCCGCTGGTGCTGTTCGTCGGTATTGCGATCGTTGTGGCCGTTGCCGCCTACGCCAGCGTATTGCCAAAAAATATGATCGGCGGCCTGGCGGTGATTATGACCCTGGGCTTTGCGTTTGCCAAAATTGGCCGCATGGTCCCGGTACTGAAGGATATCGGTGGCCCGGCGATACTGTGCCTGATGGTGCCTTCGGCGCTGGTCTACTTTGAAATGTTTGCCCCGCACACCCTGGCGACGGTGCATCTGCTGATGAAAGAAGCCAATCTGCTTTATTTCGTTATTGCCTGTCTGGTGGTGGGCAGCATCCTGGGGATGAATCGGGTGATCCTGATTCAGGGGATGGTCAGAATGTTTGTCCCGCTGGTTGTCGGGACGTTTGCCGCTATCCTCACCGGCCTGCTGGTAGGGACGCTGTTTGGCTACAGCCTGTACCACACCTTTTTCTTTATCATCGTGCCGATCATCGGCGGAGGGATCGGCGAGGGCATTCTCCCGCTTTCGCTGGCCTATTCGGCGATCCTTGGGCAAACCCCCGACGTCTACGTTGCGCAGCTGGCTCCGGCGGCGGTCGTCGGCAACATCTTTGCGATTATTTGCGCCGGAGTACTGGCGAGACTGGGCGTTCGTCGCCCGGAGCTGTCCGGGAGCGGGATGCTGATCCGCAGCCGTGAGGATAACAGCGTCTTCACTCAGGCCCAGGGCCCGCAGCAAACCGACTTTCAGCTGATGGGCGGCGGGCTGCTGATGATTTGCGCCTTTTTCATCGTCGGCGGGCTATTGGAGAAGCTGGTGCATATTCCCGGCCCGGTGCTGATGATCCTTGCCGCCGTCATTTGTAAATATACCAAAGCGATCCCGGCGGCGATGGAGGTCGGTGCCTACAGCTGCTACAAATTTGTCTCCGCGGCGCTGGTATGGCCGCTGATGATCGGGCTTGGGATGCTGTACGTGCCGCTGGAAAGCGTGGTGGCGGTATTCTCCGTCGGCTACGTGGTGGTGTGCGGGTCGATCGTTATCGCCATGGCGCTGAGCGGGTTCTTGATTGCATCGCGCCTCAATATGTACCCCGTGGAAGCGGCGATCGTTACCAGCTGCCATAGCGGCCTCGGCGGGACCGGAGACGTCGCGATCCTGTCGGCCTCTAACCGAATGTCGCTGATGCCGTTTGCACAGATTGCGACCCGTATCGGCGGGGCGTCGACGGTGATTGCCGCTACGCTGCTGATGAACTGGGTGGTGTGATGCCTTTGCCCGGCGAGCGCCCGCGCACGGCCGGGATAAAAAAATACCTGCCGACGTTACGCCGGCAGGTATTGAGTTGCGGGGTCGGTAGCGCGGTGGCTTATTCGACGGTCAGGATACGCGTGGTGTTGGTGCTACCGATGGTGCTCATCACGTCACCCTGGGTGACGATAACGAGGTCGCCGGAGACCAGATAGCCTTTATCACGCAGCAGGTTTACCGCATCGTGGGCGGCGGCAACGCCATCGTTGGTGCTGTCAAAATAAACCGGCGTCACGCCGCGGTACAGCGCGGTCAGGTTAAGGGTGCGTTCATGGCGGGAAAGGGCAAAAATCGGCAGGCCGGAGCTGATGCGCGAGGTCATCAGCGCGGTGCGGCCGGATTCGGTCATGGTGATGATAGCGGTTACACCTTTCAGGTGGTTCGCGGCATACATCGCCGACATGGCAATCGCTTCTTCCACGTTGTCGAACTGAATATCCAGACGGTGTTTGGAGACGTTGAGGCTCGGGATTTTTTCCGCGCCGAGGCAGACGCGGGCCATGGCGGCAACGGTTTCCGACGGATACTGGCCGGCTGCGGTTTCAGCAGAAAGCATCACCGCATCGGTGCCGTCCAGCACGGCGTTGGCTACGTCCATGACTTCTGCACGAGTCGGCATCGGGTTGGTGATCATCGACTCCATCATCTGGGTGGCGGTGATGACCGAGCGGTTCAGCTGACGGGCGCGGCGGATCAGGGCCTTCTGAATACCCACCAGCTCCGGATCGCCGATCTCGACGCCCAGATCGCCACGGGCGACCATGACAACGTCGGAGGCGAGAATAACGTCGTCCATCGCGTCCTGATCGCAAACGGCTTCCGCGCGTTCCACTTTAGCCACGATCTTCGCGTCGCAGCCCGCTTCACGCGCCAGGCGGCGAGCGTAGTTCAGATCTTCCCCGCAGCGCGGGAAGGAGACGGCCAGATAGTCAACGCCAATTTTTGCCGCGGTGATGATATCGGCTTTGTCTTTTTCGGTTAGCGCTTCGGCGGAGAGGCCGCCGCCCAGCTTGTTGATGCCCTTGTTGTTGGACAGCGGTCCGCCGACGGTGACTTCGGTGAACACCTTCAGGCCCTGAACTTCCAGCACTTTCAGCTGAACGCGGCCATCATCAAGCAGCAGGATGTCGCCAGGCACCACGTCCGCCGGCAGTCCTTTATAATCAATACCGACTTTTTCTTTGTCGCCTTCGCCTTTATCAAGCTCGGCGTCCAGCAGGAATTTATCGCCGACATTGAGGAAAATTTTGCCTTCTTTGAAGGTCGATACGCGAATTTTCGGCCCCTGCAGATCGCCGAGGATTGCCACGTGGCGGCCCAGTCTGGCCGCGATCACGCGGACTTTATCCGCGCGAATCTGATGATCTTCCGGGGTACCGTGAGAGAAGTTCATGCGTACGACGTTAGCGCCTGCAGCGATAACCTTTTCCAGGTTGTTGTCGCGGTCGGTTGCCGGGCCTAAGGTGGTAACGATTTTGGTTCTGCGAAGCCTTCTGGACATGTAATACTCCGTTGACTAAAACAACTTTGGTGTTGCGTGAACATGGAATCGGTCGTGCCAGCCGGTAAAGTTGCTATGCTGAAACGTAACCGAAGGTGTAATGGGTCACTACTTATTATCTGGTTTTATGGGTTGTTGCTGTGTACGGGCAGTTCTTTATCAAAACGCGATTCTTTCAACGCTTCCTTGACCCTCTTCAAGTTATCTCTGAATTTTGCGCCACGGCGCAGGGTAAAGCCGGTAGCCAGCACGTCGATGAGGGTCAGCTGGGCGAGGCGCGAGACCATCGGCATATAAATATCGGTATCTTCGGGAACATCAAGCGTAATGGAGAGCGTTGCTTCACGCGCCAGCGGCGTTCCCGCCGAGGTGATCGCGATAACCATGGCATCGTTTTCACGGGCCAGCTGCGCCAGCTCAACCTGGCTTTTCGTTCTGCCGGTGTGGGAGATTATCACCACCACGTCATCATCATTGCAGTTCATACAGCTCATGCGTTGCAGGACAATGTCATCGGAGTAGATTACCGGCACGTTGAAGCGAAAAAATTTATTCATCGCGTCATGGGCCACAGCGGCCGAGGAGCCGAGGCCGAAGAAGGCGATTTTTTTCGCCTGGGTTAAAAGATCGACGGCACGATTAACCGCGGACATATCGAGAGAATGGTGGACCTGATCTAAACTGGCCATCGCGGACTCGAAAATTTTTCCGGTGTAAGACTCTACGCTGTCGTCTTCATCAACATTGCGGTTAACATAGAGGGTGCCGTGCGCCAGACTTTGCGCCAGATGCAGTTTAAAATCAGGGAAGCCGCGGGTTTCAAGGCTGCGGCAAAAGCGGTTGACGGTAGGTTCGCTGACGCCGGCTTCCAGGGCGAGCGCGGCAATGCTTGAGTGGATGGCCTGCGCGGGCTCCGCAAGAATGACCTCGGCCACTTTGCGTTCGGATTTGCTAAGGTGTTCCAGCCGGGACTGAATTTTTTCCAGCATATTCATGGTAACAAGGCGCTCATCAATGGAAGCGATTTCATTAATGGGTGAAATCATCAGGCGTTTTAGCAAGAATATACCCCTCCGCAATCGTCAGCGGGGAGGAATGACCTAAAAAAATGTTGTTTTTTTTCATTACATGATCAGAGTCGTATTTTATTAACTGATAACCGGTCGAAACAACGAACAATATTAGCCGTCTGCCCAAATTGTCGCCTGAAGTTTTCTCCTCGTGCGGTTTAGCGCCTGGAAAGGGGGGCCGAGGCTTTCGGGAAAATCGTAAACACAGTACAGTGCAGTGTAAGAAAATTACAAATTATAGCCTGGCATAAGCACCAGACTATCAACTGAGGAGAATGACATGGCGGTAACGCAAACGGCCCAGGCATGCGATCTGGTCATTTTCGGCGCGAAGGGTGACCTGGCGCGGCGTAAATTGTTGCCTTCCCTGTATCAGCTTGAGAAGGCTGGCCAGATCAACCCGGATACCCGCATCATCGGGGTGGGACGCGCTGACTGGGATAAAGATGCTTACACCAAGGTAGTTCGTGAAGCGCTGGAAACCTTCATGAAGGAAAAGATTGATGAAGCGCTGTGGGATACCCTGAGCGGGCGCCTGGAGTTCTGCAATCTTGATGTTAACGACACCAAAGCTTTTACCCGTCTGGGCAAAATGCTCGACCAGAAAAATCGCGTCACCATCAACTACTTTGCCATGCCGCCAAGCACCTTTGGCGCCATCTGCAAAGGCCTTGGCGAAGCGAAGCTGAACGCTAAGCCGGCGCGCGTGGTGATGGAAAAACCGCTGGGGACCTCTCTTGACACCTCCCGCGAGATCAACGATCAGGTCGGCGAATTCTTTGAAGAGTGCCAGGTTTACCGTATCGACCACTATCTTGGTAAAGAAACGGTCCTCAACCTGCTGGCGCTGCGCTTCGCCAACTCCCTGTTCGTCAACAACTGGGACTGCCGCACCATCGATCACGTTGAGATCACCGTAGCGGAAGAGGTGGGTATTGAAGGACGCTGGGGCTACTTCGATCAGGCCGGGCAGATGCGCGACATGATCCAGAACCACCTGCTGCAGATCCTGTGCATGATAGCCATGTCCCCGCCGTCGGACCTCAGCGCAGATAGCATCCGCGATGAGAAAGTTAAGGTTCTGAAGTCGCTGCGTCGTATCGATCGCGCCAACGTGCGCGAGAAAACGGTACGCGGCCAGTACACCGCGGGCTTTGCGCAGGGTAAAAAAGTGCCGGGCTACCTTGAGGAAGAGGGCGCAAACAAATCCAGCAATACCGAAACCTTCGTGGCGATCCGCGTTGATATCGACAACTGGCGCTGGGCCGGCGTGCCGTTCTACCTGCGCACCGGTAAACGTCTGCCGACCAAATGCTCTGAGGTCGTGGTTTACTTCAAGACGCCGGAGCTGAACCTGTTCAAAGAGAACTGGCAGGAGCTGCCGCAGAACAAGCTGACCATTCGCCTGCAGCCGGATGAAGGCGTCGATATCCAGGTGCTCAACAAAGTGCCGGGCCTTGACCACAAGCATAATCTGCAGATCACCAAGCTGGACCTGAGCTACTCGGAAACCTTCAACCAAACGCACCTCGCCGACGCCTACGAGCGTCTGCTGCTGGAAACCATGCGTGGGATCCAGGCGCTGTTCGTGCGCCGAGATGAGGTGGAAGAGGCGTGGAAGTGGGTTGACTCCATTACCGAAGCCTGGGCCGCCGACCGCGATGCGCCGAAGCCTTATCAGGCGGGGACCTGGGGACCGGTTGCCTCGGTGGCGATGATCACCCGCGACGGGCGTTCATGGAACGAATTCGAGTAAGCGCTCGTTATCCGGAGGAGTTATTTTACCGGTAACATGATCTGGCGCAGAAAGCCGCATAATTTTTAATCTTTTAAGCTCCGGGAGGATTCACCCCCGGAGCTTTTTTTATTACACTGCGGGCAGACATTTTGCCTCTGAGCTGCAGCGTTGGTGCCTTTTACATCTTCTGATATCGTAAAAATGCCGCAGCCGGACAGATAAATTTTTAGGAGCCTTTATGAATTCGACAATGTTACGGGTAACAAATCGCATTATCGAACGGTCGCGCGATACCCGTGCTGCCTACCTCGCACGGATTAACCAGGCCAAAACGGATACCGTCCATCGCGCCCAGCTGGCGTGCGGTAATCTGGCCCACGGTTTTGCTGCCTGTCAGTCGGATGATAAAGCCTCGCTGAAGAGCATGCTGCGTAACAATATTGCCATCATCACCTCCTATAACGACATGCTGTCCGCGCATCAGCCCTACGAGTCCTATCCCAATATCATCCGCAGGGCGCTGCATTCGGTGAACGCGGTTGGCCAGGTTGCCGGCGGCGTGCCGGCGATGTGCGACGGGGTCACCCAGGGGCAGGACGGAATGGAGCTCTCGCTGCTGAGCCGCGAAGTGATCGCCATGTCTGCGGCCATCGGCCTGTCGCACAATATGTTCGACGGCGCGCTGTATCTTGGCGTCTGCGACAAAATCGTCCCCGGCCTGGCGATGGCCGCGCTCTCCTTTGGCCATCTGCCGTCGGTATTCATTCCGTCTGGCCCGATGGCCAGCGGTCTGGCAAATAAAGAGAAGGTGCGTATTCGCCAGCTGTACGCTGAAGGTAAGGTCGATCGAATGGCGCTGCTGGAGTCCGAAGCCGCCTCTTACCACGCGCCGGGCACCTGTACGTTCTACGGCACGGCTAACACCAACCAGATGGTGGTGGAGTTTATGGGCATGCAGCTCCCGGGCTCTTCGTTCGTGCATCCGGATGCCGAACTGCGCGAAGCGCTGACCGTCGCCGCCGCGCGTCAGGTCACCCGCCTGACCGGCAACGGCAACGAGTGGATGCCGCTGGGCAAAATGTTCGACGAGAAAGTGGTGGTTAACGGCATCGTGGCGCTGCTGGCGACCGGCGGCTCAACCAACCATACGATGCACCTGGTGGCCATGGCGCGCGCCGCGGGCATCATCATCAACTGGGATGACTTCTCCGAACTGTCGGACGTGGTGCCGCTGCTGGCGCGCCTCTACCCGAACGGTCCGGCGGATATCAACCACTTCCAGGCAGCAGGCGGCGTGCCGGTGCTGATCCGCGAACTGTTGAAAGGCGGGCTGCTGCACGAAGATGTCAACACCGTGGCCGGCTTTGGGCTGTCGCATTACACCATGGAGCCATGGCTGAACAACGGCGAACTGGACTGGCGTGAAGGGGCAAGCGTGCCGCTCGACGACCAGGTCATCGCGACCTTCGACAAGCCGTTCTCTCGCCACGGCGGCACCAAAGTCCTGAGCGGCAACCTCGGCCGTGCGGTGATGAAAACCTCGGCGGTGCCGGTGGAAAACCAGGTTATCGAAGCGCCGGCGGTGATTTTTGAGAGCCAGCACGACGTGCTGCCCGCTTTTGAAGCCGGGATGCTGGACAAGGATTGCGTGGTGGTAGTTCGCCATCAGGGGCCAAAAGCGAACGGCATGCCAGAATTACATAAACTTATGCCGCCACTTGGTGTATTATTGGACCGCCGTTTCAAAATAGCGCTAGTCACCGATGGGCGACTCTCTGGCGCATCAGGCAAAGTTCCGTCAGCCATCCACGTCACGCCTGAAGCCTACGACGGCGGGCTGCTGGCGAAGGTCCGCGATGGCGATATCATTCGCGTCAACGGCCAGACCGGCGAGCTGACGCTGCTGGTGGACGATGCCGAACTGGCCGCGCGGCAGCCGCATATTCCTGACCTGAGCGGTTCGCGAGTCGGGACCGGTCGTGAAATGTTCTCTGCGCTGCGTGAGAAACTCTCCGGAGCCGAACAGGGCGCAACCTGCATCACTTTTTAAGACCATACAATTTGTAGATCTGGCGAGAGAGAAACTCTGATGAAAAACTGGAAAACAACTGCAGAAGCAATCCTCACCTCCGGCCCGGTTGTCCCGGTGATCGTGGTGAAAAAGCTGGAACACGCCGTGCCGATGGCAAAAGCGCTGGTTGCAGGTGGCGTACGCGTACTGGAAGTGACCCTGCGCACCGAATGCGCGCTGGATGCCATCCGCGCTATCGCTAAAGAAGTCCCGGACGCGATTGTCGGCGCCGGTACCGTAACTAACGCGGCTCAGCTGAAAGAAGTGACCGAGGCGGGAGCGCAGTTTGCGATCAGCCCGGGCCTGACCGATTCTCTGCTCAAGGCGGCAACTGAAGAGGGGACGATTCCACTGATCCCGGGCATCAGCACCGTATCCGAGCTGATGCTGGGCATGCAGTACGGCCTGAAAGAGTTTAAATTCTTCCCGGCTGAAGCCAACGGCGGCGTGAAGGCGCTGCAGGCGATTGGCGGTCCGTTCGCCCACATTCGTTTCTGCCCGACCGGCGGGATCTCTCCGGCTAACTACCGCGACTACCTGGCGCTGAACAGCGTCCTGTGTATCGGCGGTTCATGGCTGGTACCGGCGGATGCGCTGGAAGCAGGCGATTACGACCGCATCACCACTCTGGCTCGTGAAGCGGTAGAAGGCGCGAAGTAATTTCCGCGCCTCAGTTTCTGACCCGGTAAGCGGCAACGCTATCGGGTTTTTTTATCCCTCAACCACCACCGCTGACGCCGCGGCTTTGGCCCGCGCCACCGCCTCATCGACGCTCTCCGCCACCGCCAGCGTAACGCCCAGACGACGGGAACCGTCAATTTCCGGCTTACCGAACAGGCGCACCTGCAGGCCCGCGCCGACGGCGGCCTGAAGGTTGCCGAAGGTGACGTTTTGGCTGGTGAGCTGCGGCAGAATCACCGCCGAAGCCGCCGGGCCATACTGGCGAATCGCCCCCACCGGCAGGCCGAGGAAGGCGCGGACGTGGAGGGCGAACTCCGACAGATCCTGCGAAATGAGCGTCACCATTCCGGTATCGTGCGGACGCGGCGAGACTTCGCTAAAAATCACCTCATCGCCGCACACGAACAGCTCGACGCCGAACAGGCCGTAACCGCCGAGCGCCAGCACCACGTTGCGGGCAATTTCCTGCGCGCGGGCCAGCGCCAGCTCGCTCATCTGCTGGGGTTGCCAGGATTCGCGATAGTCGCCGTCTTCCTGACGGTGGCCGACCGGGGCGCAGAAGTGCACGCCGTCGACCGCGCTGACGGTGAGCAGGGTGATTTCAAAATCGAAGTTCACCACGCCTTCGACAATAACGCGACCGGCGCCGGCGCGGCCGCCCTGCTGGGCGTACTGCCACGCTTCGGCCAGCTGTTCATGACGGCGGATAAAGCTTTGTCCTTTGCCGGAAGAGCTCATCACCGGCTTGACGATACACGGCAGGCCAATTTCGCTCACCGCGTCGCGAAAGGCGGCTTCACTGTCGGCAAAACGATAGGCCGAGGTTGGAAGCTGCAGCTCTTCAGCGGCCAGGCGGCGAATGCCTTCGCGGTTCATGGTCAGCTTTGCGGCCCGCGCGGTGGGAACGACTTTTTGCCCGCACTGCTCCAGTTCGACCAGCGTGTCGGTGGCGATGGCTTCAATTTCCGGCACGATAAAGTCGGGCTTTTCTTGTTCAATTAAGGCGCGCAGGGTATCGCCGTGCAGCATGTTAACGACATGCGAACGGTGCGCAACCTGCATGGCCGGCGCGTCAGGGTAGCGATCGACGGCAATGGTCTCAATGCCCAGACGTTGACACTCGATGGCGACTTCCTTACCCAGCTCGCCGGAACCTAACAGCATAACTCGCGTCGCCGCAGGGCGCAGCGCTGTGCCTAATACAGTCATGACTCTCTTCCGCAGTAAAAAAACATGCGCCGCAGTATAAACGAAAACGTTTGCGTCTGTCTTTATGCGCGTGAGTTGAGTCCTGGCCCTAAATTTGATATACTGTATATAAATACAGTATAAAAGGGGCTGCACAATGGCGGTTGAAATCAAATATGTGGTGATTCGCGAAGGTGAGGAAAAAATGTCTTTTACCAGCAAAAAAGAGGCCGATGCTTACGACAAAATGCTCGATCTTGCCGAGGTCCTTAACGACTGGCTGGTAGACTGCCCGCTAACGCTTGATGAAGCCCAGCGTGACGAGATGGCGATGTGGCTGGCGGAGCGTAAAGACACCTTACATCACATTATGAAGTCCGGAAAACTCCCCGAAGCGGAAGATCACGCCGCCGGGCAGGGGGATGACGAAGAGCAGGCCTCGCCTGACGCCAACGATGACGCCATCAGCGCCAGCGCCAGCGCGGTTGACGGCGCGGCGGTAAAAACGGCGGCCAAACCGCGCAAGGTAAAAGCGGCCTGAGCCACCCGGAATTTGCGCATCTTTAGCCATGGATAACATTTCCTGACATCTCGTCGTTTAGGCTGATGACACCGCCTATTGTGCAACGAGGAAATCATGGCTAACTGGCTTAACCAACTTCAGTCTCTGCTGGGTCAGCAGGGTCAATCTTCTTCATCTGACGATCGCTCTGGCGGTAAAAATCTGCTGCTGCCCGGCGCGCTGGGTGGCCTGGCGGGACTGCTGGTCGCCAGTAAATCATCGCGTAAGCTGCTGGCGAAATACGGCACCAGCGCGCTGCTGGTTGGCGGCGGCGCGGTGGCAGGAAGCGTGCTGTGGAACAAGTATCAGCAGAAGATGCGCGCCGCTTCGCCGCAGCCGGAGCCGGCCGGGCAGGTTCCGGCGTCACCTGAGCCTGATGCCCGCAGCGAGCGGCTGATCCAGGCGCTGGTTTTTGCGGCCAAAAGCGACGGACATATTGATGAAAATGAACGGGCGAGCATCGAAGAGCAGCTGCGCGCGGCCAATATCGACGTGCAGGGACGGGTGCTTATCGATCGCGCGCTAACCCAGCCCCTCGATCCGCAGCGGCTGGCGCAGGGCATCAGCAGCGAGCAGGACGCGCTGGAGGTCTACTATCTGAGCTGTGCGGTGATTGATATTGACCACTTTATGGAGCGCAGCTACCTCAACGCCCTGGGCGAAGCGCTGAAGATCCCTGCGGAGGTGCGCGCTGAGATCGAACAGGATATTCAGGCACAAAAGCAGGCTCTTTCCTCTTAAATCATCACGTTCCGCTTGCATCGCCGGCGACTTTTGCCACCCTTTATATACCAGTCATCTCTTAGCCTGACGTCGCGCAGGCCGGGGATGACCCTCTCTCCGACATTATCTCACCCGCGGTTGCCCCGCGGCCGGGCGTCACAGCGGTGTGGCCGTTTTCAAACCCCCGGACAGAGCGATTGATGGCGGGAAGATTTCTTGTCTTGCCGTCCGGACGCGCGTCGATTAACGTTGTGCGCATAAATTAAGCCGAAGAAGAACAAAGAGATGCTACCAAAAGCGAAACGGATCCCCCACGCTATGGCCTTACATGGCGATACGCGTATTGATAACTACTTCTGGCTACGTGATGACGACCGCGCGCAGCCGGCGGTTCTGGAGTATCTGCGCGAGGAGAATGCCTACGGCAAAGCGGTGATGGAGACCCAGCGCAGCCTGCAGGATCGGGTGCTGAAGGAGATCATCGATCGCATCCCCCAGCGCGAAGTCTCCGCGCCTTACAGTAAAAATGGCTATCGCTATCGTCAGGTCTATGAGCCGGGCTGCGAATACGCCATTTACCAGCGCCAGTCGGTGCTGAAAGAGGAGTGGGACCCGTGGGAACTGCTGCTCGATAGCAACCAGCGCGCGGCGAAAAGCGAGTTCTACACCCTCGGCGGGCTGGGGATCTCCCCGGACAACGCGCTGATGGCGCTGGCGGAAGATTACCTCTCCCGGCGGCAGTACAGCCTGCGTTTGTGCAGCCTCGCAGACGGCAGCTGGTATCCCGAAGTGCTGGAGAACGTCTCCCCGGAATTCGCCTGGAGCAACGATTCGTGCACCCTGTGGTATGTCCGTAAACACCCCACCACGCTGCTGCCGTATCAGGTCTGGCGCCATACCGTCGGCACCCCGACGGACGCGGACGTGCTGGTGTACGAAGAGCAGGATGAAACCTTTTACGTCAGCGTGCACAAGACCACCTCGCAGCAGTTCGTGGTTATCTACCTTGCCAGCGCGACTACCAGCGAAGTGCGGCTGCTGAATGCTGAAATGCCCGACGCCGAACCGGTGTGCTTTCTGCCGCGGCGCAAAGATCATGAATACAGCCTCGATCACTATCAGCACGCGTTCTACCTGCGCTCAAACCGTGAAGGCAAAAACTTCGGCCTCTACCGCACGCATCAGCGCGACGAGCCGCAGTGGCAGGCTCTGATCCCGCCCCGCGATGACGTGATGCTGGAAGGCTTTACGCTGTTTACCGACTGGCTGGTGGTGGAGGAGCGGCAGCACGGGCTTACCAGCCTGCGGCAGATCAACCGCAAGACACGGGAAGCGGTAGGGATTGCCTTTGATGACCCGGCCTACGTCACCTGGCTTGCCTATAATCCGGAGCCGGAAACAGCGCGCTTACGCTACGGCTACTCCTCGATGACCACGCCTGATACGCTGTTTGAGCTGGATATGGATACCGGTGAACGCCGGGTGCTCAAGCAGCAGGAGGTTAAAGGTTTCGATGCCAGCCATTACCGCAGTGAACATCTGTGGATTCAGGCCCGCGACGGCGTTGAGGTGCCGGTCTCGCTGGTCTACCGACATGAATACTTCCGTCGCGGCGCCAGCCCGCTGCTGGTCTACGCCTACGGTTCCTACGGCGCCAGCGAGGATGCGGATTTCAGCGCCAGCCGCCTGAGCCTGCTCGACCGCGGCTTCGTTTTCGCCATCGCCCACGTGCGCGGCGGCGGCGAGCTGGGGCAGCAGTGGTATGAAGACGGCAAGTTCCTTTGCAAGAACAACACCTTCAACGATTACCTCGACGTCTGCGATGCGCTGCTCAAGCAGGGCTACGGCGACCCGCAGCTGTGCTACGGTATGGGCGGCAGCGCCGGCGGGATGCTAATGGGCGTGGCCATCAACCAGCGCCCGGAGCTGTTTCACGGCGTGGTGGCGCAGGTACCCTTTGTTGACGTGCTCACCACCATGCTCGACGAGTCCATTCCGCTAACGACCGGGGAGTTTGAAGAGTGGGGCAACCCGCAGGATGAGACCTATTATCGCTATATGAAGGGCTACAGCCCCTACGATAACGTTACGGCTCAGGCCTATCCGCATATGCTGGTGACCACCGGACTACATGACTCCCAGGTACAGTACTGGGAGCCGGCAAAATGGGTCGCGAAGCTGCGTGAGCTGAAGACGAACGATAATCTGCTGCTGCTGTGTACCGATATGGACTCGGGGCACGGCGGGAAATCAGGGCGTTTTAAAAGCTATGAGGGCGTGGCTCTCGAGTACGCGTTTCTGATAGGCCTGGCGCAGGGCACGCTGCCAGGCCAGGCCGACGTCTAGGGCGGGCGCTTAGTCCCCGAGATAGTGCTTGAGGGTTAAGCGCAGCTCGGGGCTCATCCGATCCAGATTGTTGAACAGCCAGCGAAGATAGCCCGGATCGTTTTCCGCCACTTCCGCCACCGGCTTGCCGCGATACTTGCCGAAGGTAAAGGTTGTCAATAGCGCTGGACGGCCGGTAATGGTCGCCATATCGTCAGGCGACCAGCCTGAGACGTTGATAATATCAAGCAGCAGCGCGGCGGTGATATAGCAATCGTACAGCGCGCGGTGGTGATGCAGACCGGCGGGCGTGGCGACGTTCAGCTTGCGCGACTTATAGAGCCCCATGTTGCTGTATTTAATCCCCGGCCACAGGCGGCGCGCCAGCTTCATGGTACAAATCCAGTCGCCGTGCATTTCCGGCAACACCCGCCGGTCAAAGCTGGCGTTGTGGGCGACGTACCACGGGCTGCCCAAATAGTGCGGGACAATCTCTTCAATCCACGGCTGGTCGGCGACCATCTCTTCGGTGATGTGATGAATGGCCATCGCCTGCGGGCTGATAGGGCGATCGGGGCGGACCAGATGGCTCATCGGATTGGTTATCTGGCCATCGACAATATCGACAGAGGCGATCTCGACGATGCCGCCCTGCAGTCCGCAGGTTTCCGTATCGATTACGCGTAGCATAGCGCGCTCCTGGTCAAAGGGGTCAGCGTAATAGAATGTGCCGGTCTTGCCAACCCGGGGCTCCACGGGAGGGCTGAATTATTTTGTTTTGGGTTCATAGGGCAGGCGCGAGAGTGAAACGGATGCCAGTCGATGGGCGATCAGGCGTTCGCGGAACCAGTCCCGGAGATGAGCAGGCTGCTCTCTTTCGACCAAATCGGCGACCACCGGCATATTATAACGTTCTTTAAAGGCGACGCCGGCCGCCGCTAGATCGACGTTGACCTTGTCCATCTCGTCCTGCGAGATTTTTGCCAGATTATTTTCCATTGGGTTTCTCCTGGGTGATGCCGAAAGCTTGCCGAGCGTGACCTAAGACTGATACGCATGGCTCGACTACGCCATTATACAGGGTTATTCTCTGTGCTACATACATAACGAAACGGAATGACGATTATGCGTATTCTCACCGCAGGCGCGCTGCGCGCTGCCGCTCTTCTCGCCGGTTTGCTGGCCAGCGCCGGGGCTTTGGCCCACGCGCACCTGCAGCAGCAAACTCCCGCCGCGGACTCGACGGTGAACGCCTCGCCACAGGCGCTCACGCTGAGCTTTTCCGAGGGCATCGAAACCCGCTTCAGCGGCGTGACGCTTAGCGGCCCTCAGCAAAACGCGGTGGCGACCGGCAAGCTGGCGCTTAGCAATGATAATAAGGCGCAGCTGGTGGTCCCGCTGGCGCAGCCCTTAACGCCGGGTGACTATACCGTTGACTGGCACGTGGTCTCCGTCGACGGTCATAAGACCAAAGGGCAGTACCACTTTACCGTTAAATAAACGATGCTCGCGTCACTCTATATCACCCTACGGTTTGTCCACTTCGGCTCGCTGATGGTGGCCTTCGGCTGCGTGCTGTACGGCGCGTGGTGGGCGCCATCGACGCTGCGTCGCCTGCTGATGCAGCGATTTTATCCGCTGCTGCGCCATCTGCTGTTGATTAGCGCGCTTTCAGCGCTGCTGATGCTAATGGGGCAGGGCGGCCTGATGGGCGAGGGCTGGCCCGATGTCTGGCAGCCCGCTATCTGGCAGGCCGTCGCCGGCACGCGATTTGGCAGCGTCTGGGGGTGGCAAATTCTGCGGGCCTGGGTGACGCTTATCGTCGTCTGGCTTAAGCCGCACCATTCGGCGCGACTGCTGCTGGGGCTGCTTTGCGCGCAGCTGCTTTTGCTGGCGGGCGTGGGCCATGCGGCGATGAGCGAAGGCGGGCTGGGGGCGCTGCAGCGCGCCAATCATGCCGTGCATCTGTTCTGCGTCGCCGGCTGGTTTGGCGGGCTGCTGCCGTTTATCTACTGCCTGCGTCTGCTACAGGGGCGCTGGCGGCAGGCGGCAATTAGCGCCATGATGCGCTTTTCGCGCTACGGGCATCTGGCGGTAGCCGGCACCATTGCCAGCGGCATGGTGAATACGCTGCTGATCCAGGGCGCATTTTTCAGCGCTTCGCCGTGGGGCAGAATGCTGTTGATCAAATGTGCTTTGGTCGCGGGGATGGTGGCAATCGCGCTGGTGAACCGGTATGTTCTGGTACCTCGAATGTCGCTAAACGACGCGCGGGCAGAGCGGCTCATTTTGCGTACCACGCAGGTGGAGATGGCGCTGGGGGCGCTGGCGCTGCTGGCCGTCAGCCTGTTTGCTACCTGGGAACCTTATTGAATTAACTGGTTAAATCATGAAAAAAATTGTTCTGACACTGATGTTACTGGCAAGCTCCGGCGCCGCGCTTGCGGTCCCGCAGGTTATTACCGTTAGCCGCTTTGAAGTCGGTAAGGATAGCTGGGCATTTAACCGTGAAGAGGTGATGCTGACCTGTCGCCCGGGAAATGCGCTGTTCGCCATCAACCCCAGCACGCTGGTGCAGTATCCGTTAAATGATATTGCTATCGAGCAGGTTAAGGCCGGTAAAACCAGCGGTCAGCCGATTTCTGTGATCCAGATCGATGACCCCCAGCATCCGGGGCAAAAAATGAGCCTGGCGCCCTTTATCGAGCGAGCGCAAAAACTCTGCTGATTTTTGGAACTATCTGGCTGTATTAAAATGAAAAAACCGCCGTATTCCTGCGACAGGAACGGCGGTTTTTTTATGCGTTTCCGCGATTTTACCGGGAATTATTGGCCCACTTTTGTTGCGGACTGGAAAACCTGACGCGGTAAACTATTCTTATAAGGCAAGGCGACTTAGCCTGCATTAATGCCAACTTTTAGCGCACGGCTCTCTCCCAAGAGCCATTTCCCTGGACCGAATACAGGAATCGTGTTCGGTCTCTTTTTATCTATATCTTTCAAAACCTTATCTAAAAAGGCCCGAGACGATCCCTCATTTCCCGACGCGACCTTTTCCCCTTATACCACAACAAAAAACGCATTCACATTTCCTTTACAGAAAAACAGCGCGCTGGATAGGCTTTCCACCTCTTGCGTTAAGAGGAGATGGCGATCGCGCGTTTTGTGAAAAAGCTCCCATCTCCCCATGTTCTGGCGACATTCATCGCTCAATAGCGGAGGTGACTGGGCATAAATTTTTGTAAGATAAATGGAGTAAGGCTCTTTCAACGCGACCAGAGGCTTATTTTTACTTACTTTTATGCCGCGAAAAAAATGAGGGCGTGAGAAAAAAACGCGTAGATGGCGTGTGTAAATAAACAAAAGGAAATTATTCCGGCGCGACTAAAGTGGGATATAGCCGCGTCTCCAGATAACTGACGAGGGTCCAGATTTCGCCGCTGAAAATAAACCACAGGGAAGCCGTCAAAATAATCAGGACGATAGCCAACAGCACTGCTTCTGCTTTACTCATAACTTCAATGGCTACCTGAACGGAAACGAAGAAGTGATGATAGTAACGAAACCGCAGGATAAGATGCAAACGCCGTTGCGAAAACGGCGTTTATTTATTAGCAAGCTACGCCTGCCGGGAGCCGGCGGTGAGGGCGATAACCTCGGCGTTCAGCTCGTCGAGCAGCTGGAAGCGGCGGCGATACTCGGCGCGCTTTTTGCTGGCAATCTCCTCCAGAGACTTGCGCTCAAGGCGCAGCGGTAAGCGCCAGCGCCACGCGCCGTCGGCCTCGCCCTCAATAGACTTCCAGAACTCGTCATAGCTGGCGTGGAAGTGGCGTCCTTTACTTAAGCGATATCGTAATGCTCTGAAAACGTGGCCATTATCGCTCACGCCATAAATTGCCTGGATATTGCTTTGCGCCGCCAGCGCCCAGATAAACTCCAGCAGCAGGCGCTTAGGAAACAGGCCGTAGCAGGCGCGGGTAGCCTGTTTTATCACCTCGTGCGGGACGTTGCGTCGCGGCCCCTGCAGCCCGCCGATGGTCAGCTGCCACTGCTCCTGGTCGCGCACCACGCTAAACGTCGCGCTGGCCAGCAGCGTCTGGTTCCCGTCGCGCAGCCAAAGCGTGGTTTCGCCTTCGCGCTCGGCTTTCCCGGCAGAGGAGGCCGACAGCGTAAACCGGGCGTCATCTTTGCCCTGCAGCTCCAACAGCGGCATCTCCTGCACCGCGGTCATGGCGGCACCCAGCCGGCCGGCGGGTAAGGTATCGATATATTGGTAGTGGCTGACGATCGCCGCGGCGCGCTGGCCGGCGCTGAGCCCGCGCCTCAGGTACTGACGATGAACTTTTCCCGGCAGCGTCACCTGAGCGGCGAGCAGCTGGCTGAAGTTGGGCCGCGCCGCGAGATTATCCAGCATGGTCCGGGTTGGCGTATAAAATAATGCGGTTCGCAGCAGGAACTTAAGCCGGTAATTACGCTTTTGCCAGATTGGCGCGGGAATAAGTCTGCCCATCACCAGATCGGTAATTAGATTTGCGTGTGGCTGTAGTACGTAGGCTGAATGCAGGCTATTGTCCGTCACGATGAATACCTCGGCGTTATTTAACCTCTATTTTAATGAGAGTCAGGCACGAGATTAATGCCCTGGCGGACTATATTTCCGTTTCGTTTAAATTTTATTGAAGTGTGTTTCAGGGAGGAGAACAGGAGAAATAGTTCGCTATAATTGTGGCAGGAGGATCAATATGTATCAGCATCTTGATGGTTCAGCCTGGCGTAATATTTGGCTGGTCGGAGACCTGCACGGCTGCCTTGCGCTGCTGGCGGCGAAGCTGCGGCTGCTCAGGTTTGACCCGTACCAGGATCTGCTTATCTCCGTGGGCGATCTGATCGATCGCGGGCCGCAAAGCGCGGCAACGCTGGGCCTCCTTGACCGTCGCTGGTTTCGCGCGGTGCGGGGCAACCACGAGCAGATGGCGCTGGAGGCGCAGGAGAGCGGGAAGATGGCGCTGTGGATGCTCAACGGCGGGCGCTGGTATCAGGAGAGTTCGTCTGAGGCGCGGCGGCAGATGGCGTCGCTCTTTGCCCGCTGCCGTCGGCTGCCGTGGATTATTGAGCTCCGCGCCGGCTCGCAGACCCACGTTATTGCCCACGCGGATTATCCGGCGGCGTGCTATCGCTGGCAGCAGCCGGTGGATGCAATCCAGGTCCTGTGGAACCGTCAGCGCCTGACGGACCATCTGGCGGGACGACACGGGGCGATTGGTGGCGCCGATCATTTCTGGTTTGGCCATACGCCGCTCAGGCAGCGCTACGACAGCGATAACCAGCACTATATTGATACCGGAGCCGTCTTTGGCGGCGAGCTGACCCTCGTGCAGCTGCAGCAGGCAGGCTAGAAATCGCTGTATTCGCTGGCGGGGCGCCAGAAACCGTCGATAAAATCTTCTACCGGAAAGCAGCCGCCATGGCGGATCCGCTGATCGTCCATGGCGACCATACAGCGCCGTTCGTCGTCGTAAATATCCACGACAATGTCTTCGCAGCCGCCGTCCAGATAACAAATGAACAAAACTAAGGCAAACATCCTGGCCACATGTTCAGGTTAACATGCTAATAAGTATAGGGGAGTTTAACGAGAAGGGGGGTAAATAACCCGTCTCAGGCGACGGGTTCTCTTTGAGTCATGCTACGCGCATGACCCAGGCGTCAGATTGTTGATCGTAGTGCTTACGGTAGAGAACGGAATGTCGGCCATCGAGAATAGCCGGAACGCTGGTGTCGGCATCCCAACCATCGAGCTGCATACACAAATCCGGATCGGATTTGCAGGGAATGCTTAACGTTCGCTCCCCCTGCTGCTCAGCGTGCAGTTCGGCGTCGTCTATTTCAAACGCGCCGATGCGTATGTTTGTTTTACTCATAAATTCACCCCGTTTGTCTGCTGAATTGTGGTACGACCAGTTAAGGCCGCCATTTTTCAGCGTAGACAATGGGGCGCGAATAGCCAGTAAAAAAGTGCTGTTTTTTTGCGCTCAATCACACCTTGCCGGCAAATAGCTTCCCGTCACGCACCAGCTCGCGGGGATAGCTGTTCTTCAGGCGTGAGCCCACTTTTTTCGCCAGGCCGAGGGTTGCGCCCTGGTAAGTGACGATCGCTTCGTCCTGCTGCGGCGGGGTTTGCGGGTAAATATCGCGGCCGCGATACCACTCTTCGGCCTCACTCTCCGTCAGCGCAAAAGGCGTCGCGGATGCGGCAAGGGCAATGACCGCCTCGTGCTGCCAGCGGAAGCCCTTGTTGTGCGTTTCCGCCAGCCGGATGCCAATTCGCGAAAAGCGGATCCGGCCAATAAACGCTTCCATGGCCTGCGGGAACAGCCAAATTTCCTTGTCGCGCTGCCAGAGGGTGTGGCTCTCATCCCAGCGCAGACCCACGGCCGCCGCGGCGTCCGACACGGCGGCGCTTTCCCGGCGCTTCATCGGGATAAACGGAAACTTACCCACCTTGTAGCCAGGCGCCGGCAGCGGTTCAACGGCGGCGGTTTTACGCAGACGGGCAACGAAGAAGCCCTCGCAGTCATAAATCTGCGGGAAGACGTGAAGAAAGCCCTCCGCCGTCAGGGCCTCGTTGGCCTGGGGGAAGAGCGAGCCGAGAGGCAGCGTCTCCACCGCCTGCGGATAGCGGGCCAGCAGCCACTGCACCACGTCCTCATTTTCTTCGCGGTTCAGGGTGCAGGTTGAGTACACCAGCGTACCGCCCGGCTGCAGGGCGTGAAAGGCGCTATCGATAAGCTCGCGCTGGGTTGCCGCGATCTGCTGATTGCTTTCCGGGGACCAGTTTTTCAAGGCCTCGGGATCCTTGCGCACCACGCCTTCTCCGGAGCAGGGGGCGTCGAGCAGGATCGCATCGAAGCTCTCCGGCAGCGCGGCGCCAAATACCCGGCCATCGAAATGCGTTAGCGCAACGTTGCTTATTCCGCAGCGGCTGATATTGGCATGCAGGACCTTGACCCGGCTGGCGGAATATTCGTTGGCGAGGATCCCGCCTTTATTCCCCATCCTGGCGGCGATTTGCGTGGTTTTTGACCCCGGCGCGGCGGCGACGTCCATCACCCGCTGCGGCATATCGCCATCGGCAAACAGGGCGGCCACCGGCAGCATTGAGCTGGCTTCCTGAATATAGAAGAGTCCGCTGAGATGCTCTGCGGTGCTTCCTAACGGCAGGGACTCCTCGTCCTCGCGCTCGATCCAAAATCCCTCTGCGCACCACGGCACCGGCGTAAGCTGCCAGCCGTAGGGGGCGACCAGCTGCAGAAAGTCGGCCACGCTGGTTTTCAGCGTGTTAACGCGGATGCTGCGGCGTAGCGGACGTTGGCAGGCGGCAATAAAATCATCGAAAGAGAGATGTGTCGGCATTGCCGCACGCATTTGAGCGAGGAATTCGTCAGGAAAAAAGACAGCATTTTGAGCCACTGGAGCGCACCACAAGAAAAAAGGGTGCGCAGTTTATCATAAACGCTCCGGCATCGGACACCGGAGCGTTCAGCCAGCGCGGAGCTCAGGCGCCGGGGCGGCGGCTGAGCTTCAACAACCCGCGGGCTAGCGCGGCAGGGCGGTGCCCCATTCGCGCCACTCTTTCGGTTCGCTCTCCAGCAGCAGGAAGTGCTTATCATCCTGCGCTTTTGGCGCCAGCGGCGTGCCCGGCGGGGTGGCAAAGGAGATGCCGCCGCGAATGAACTGATTGAAGGTCCCGGTTTTCACCACTCCGCCAATCAGGCCAAAGTCGAGGTTGTAGCCGGAAGAGAGCCAGAACACCGAGTTGTTACGCACCAGATACTGGTAACGCTTGCTGATACGCAGTTTGACCATCACGCGGTCCGACAGCGATCCCAGCGTCAGCCCGGTGACCGTTCCCACCTCGAGGCCGCGGAACAGCACCGGCGTGCCGATATCCAGCGAACCGGCTTCCGGAACCTCAACCACGATGCTCAGGCCGTCGATATAGCGCGAGTCGCTAATGGTCGTTTCCTGGATTTCGAAGTCGCGGCGCGGCGTGCCCCGACCAGGCTCAACGTTGATATACGGCTGGAAGATGGTATCCAGGTGCTCGACGCCCGCCGCGGAAATTTGCGGGGTGATCACCGAGAATCGGGTGCCTCCGCGGGCGAAGGTATCGACGTACTCCGGGTAGAGCACGGCTTTCGCCTGCACTTCGTTTTTGGCGGTGATCAGGTTCAGCGATTGGATCTGGCCGATGTTAATCCCCAGATAGCGAATAGGCATGCCGGAGGAGAGTTTTCCCGCATCGAAGGCGTGCAGGGTTATCTGCCCGCCCACCGCGCGGGCGGCGGTCTCTGAAGCATACAGAATACGCTTATTGCCGCTACGGGCGCGGGCGCTGGTGCCGCTCAGATCGTCAAAACTGATCGCCCCTTTAAGGGCGCGAGCCAGCGGCGAGGCCTGAACGGTCAGGCCGTTGCCGTCGAGCTGGACCTTCGCGCCGCCTTCCGCCCAGAACACGCTATTGCCGGTGAGCAGATGACGATATTCCGGCTGAATGTGCAGATCGATATCAAACGCGTCGCTGCGCGGCCTGACGGAGGTCACCTCGCCCACGGCAAACTTGCGGTAGAGCACGACCGAGCCTTCCTGTACATCCGGCAGCGTTTCCGCCGTGAGGCTCAGGGTGGTAGTCGGGACGTCGCTCAGGCTATTCTCCTGCGCTTTTTCCATATTGGCATACAGCGGGTAGCTGGACTGAATCGCCCCTTTGGTGCCGGGAATAATGCGGATGCCGCCGTCAACCCATTCGCTGGCGCTGGCGCCAAGCATCTTAATGCCGTCGAGGCCAACCTTAACGTCGAGGCGGCTGTTGACCACAAATTTGCTGTCTCCGTGCACCAGGTCGCGATATTCCGGCGTAATGGCCACCTGGAAGGTGACGCCTTTCGCCGTCAGCCTGCGCTCCAGCACCTGGCCGATTTTCACGCCGTGGAGCACCAGCGGCTGTCCGGCGTCGATGCCGAAGCTCTCCGACGCCGTCAGCGTGATGGCGGCGACGTTGGGCTCTTCCAGCAGCGATTTATCCGCCGGCAGCACCACGAAGTGGCTGCGCGGCTCACCCTCTCCCGGAACCAGCTCAAAGGTATTGCCGGTCAGCAGGGCGCTGAGGCTCGGATTATCCAGCGAAATTTTCGGCTTTTTCATCTGAATCAGCGTCTTGTCACGCAGCAGGGTCACGACGCTGGGATCGACGGTCATCTCGCCGGTAACTTTACTCCCGGGCTGGAGGTTGAGTTTAGTCAGCTGCCCGACTTCGAGGCCCTGGTACATCAGCGGCGTAGATCCGGCTTTCAGCCCCGCGCCGTCGGGTAAATCGAGCGTCACCAGCACGCCGCGCTGGCTGTGGGCCAAATCTTCGTACAGCCCGAACTCATCGTTTTGCTGAGCGACTTTGGAATCCTCGGGGGAGTCAAAGGCAATCGCCCCGTTAACCAGGGCCGAAAGGCTTTCCAGCTCCACTTTAGCGCCGCTAATTCCGACGTCGGCCTTGACGCCGGAAACGTTCCAGAAGCGGGTGCCTTTTTTGACCAGATTGGTAAAGCGGCGCTCGATCAGCACGTCAATGGTGACGCCCTGGTTGTTATCGTTGAGCGCATAGTCGTAAACCCGGCCAACGGGAATTTTGCGGAAATAGACCAGCGACCCGCTGGTCAGCGAGCCGAGATCCGCGGCGTGCAGATGAATCATCAGCTCGCCGTTGTTGATACGGTACTTCGGCTGGGTATCGAGGGCGACAAAGTGGTCCTCAGGTTCGCCCCGACCCGGCATCATGCCGATATAGTTACCGCCGACCAGCGCATCAAGGCCGGAGACGCCCGCCAGCGAGGCTTTCGGCGTGACCAGCCAGAACTGCGTGTCCTTGCGCAGGGCGTCTTTCATATCGCCCTTAACGCTGGCCGAGACCTCTATCTTACTCAGGTCCTTGCTTAGAGAAATATTCTGCACCGTACCTACTTCTACCCCCTGATAGCGGATAGGCGTGCGCCCGGGGACAATACCGTTAGCCGACTCAAAGTCGATGGTGATCGTTGTCCCGCGATCGCTATAGCTGGTCCAGATCAGCCAGCTGGCGATCATCAGCGCGATGACCGGCAGCAGCCAGAATGGCGAGATGCGACGTTTGGTTTTAATTTTGGCTTCAGTCGGCGAAGCGGGCGTTTCCTGACTCATGTGCGTCCCAAAGTAAGCGGCTGTCCAGCCATTCAACAGCAAGGATAGTTAATATTACCGCGGCGCCGAAATATACCGCAGCAGGCCCCATCGTAAAAGCGAGGAGTTGATCGCGGTTTATCAGCGACATGGTTAATGAGATAACGAAAAGATCGAGCATCGACCAGCGGCCAATCCAGGTAATCAGCCGCAGCAGCAGGATACGGGTACGCAGCCCCTGTTCGCACCTGAATTGTATGCTGACCAGCAGCGTAAACAACACAATAACTTTGGTAAACGGCACCAGAATACTGGCGATAAACACCACGCCGGCAATGGCGACGTTGCTGTTGGCCAGCGACAGAATCCCGGAGAGGATCGTATCGTCCTGCCGCGCGCCGTTAACGTAGATAATCGAGATCGGCAGCAGGTTGGCGGGGAGCAGGAACATTATCGAGGCAATCAGCGCCGCCCAGCTCTTCTGCAGGCTCTGCGGCCGACGGTGGCGTAGCGGCGTATGGCAGCGACGGCAGCGTCCGCGGGAGTCGCGGTGCCCGGTGTAGTGGCAGCCGGTGCACACCTGTAGATTCGGGTCCGGGCGCAGCGCCGGGCGTTCGGGATAGAATCGCTCCCACAGCTCTTCGACGTTCATGTGAATGAGCGTGAGGATGCTGAGCAGCGTCAATGAGACAAAGGCGATAAGCCCGACGCCGGGCTGCAGGAACGCGTAATCCTGGACCTTGATCGAGGCCACGCCGATGCCCACCAGGTAGATATCGAGCATCACCCACTCTTTAAGCCGCTCCAGCATCAGCAGCACCGGGCGCAGGTTCATCCCCAGCACGTTGCCTAGCCAAAGATAGGCGATGGCGATAACCAGCAGGGCCGGCGCGCCAACGGCGCAAAATAGCACCATCGCCGCCGTCAGCGGATCGCCCTGGTCGGTCATTTGCCAGATGCCCTGTAATACGTTAGCGTCGATACGCACGCCGAGCAGGTGCAAACGCAGTAACGGCTCCATCCAGGCGAAAGGCATCAGCAGCATCATGGCGATCGCCATACTGCCAAGGCGCGAAAGCGACCAGTCGCGGCCGTCGCGTATTTTGGCGCTGCAGCGTGGGCACCAGGCGCTCTGATTGCGCTTAAGCCCCGGCAGGCGAAACAGAATGTCGCACTGCGGGCAGCGGTGATAGTGGGCCTGAGGCAGCGGCGAACCGACCGCATGTACGGTCATCTTTTTCGCTGGCGTGATCTGGGGGGTTTTTAGTGGCATTTATTACGTACGGCAATGAATGTATTTCACTATATTAACCCAGGAATGAATTCATCTTGAGCCTGAACGCATTTAATGCTTATTTTATTAGGCAGTCAGTGTACGAGAGTAAGACAACTAAGTGATTATATAATGAACAAAACAGAATTTTACGCGGATCTGAACCGTGATTTTCAGGCATTAATGGCAGGAGAAACCAGTTTTCTGGCCACGATCTCTAATACCAGCGCGCTGCTGTTTGAGCGGCTGACCGAGGTTAACTGGGCCGGGTTCTACCTACTCGAAGGCGATACGCTGGTGCTGGGGCCCTTCCAGGGCAAGCTGGCCTGCGTGCGAATTCCGGTTGGGCGGGGCGTTTGTGGTACTGCCGTTTCGCAGAATCGCGTGCAGCGCGTGGAGGATGTTCACGCCTTTGACGGGCATATCGCATGTGATGCCGCCAGCAATTCGGAGATTGTCTTCCCGCTGCGGGTGAACGGTCAGATTATAGGCGTCCTGGATATCGACAGCACCGCGTACGCCCGCTTCACCGCTGAGGATGAACAGGGGCTTACGGAACTGGTAGCGCAGCTGGAAAAACTCATTTCTGCGACCGACTATCAAAAAATATTCACCCACGTCGCAGGATAATCAACGGATAACGTAGCATTTAGCGATGGCGTCATTATAATGGCGCCTGTTCATGCCTGCGGCTTGTTGGCTACGTCCGTTGTAATCAGGAAATTTCATGGAAAATCAACCTAAGTTGAATAGCAGTAAAGAAGTTATCGCATTTCTGGCCGAACGTTTCCCACAGTGCTTCAGCGCTGAAGGCGAAGCTCGCCCCCTGAAAGTCGGTATTTTTCAGGATCTCGTTGAGCGCGTTGGGGGTGAGATGAATCTCAGCAAAACCCAGCTTCGTGCCGCTTTACGTCTTTATACTTCGAGCTGGCGCTATCTGTACGGCGTTAAGCCAGGGGCGATTCGCGTCGACCTCGACGGCAACCCGTGCGGTGAACTGGAAGAGCAGCACGTTGCTCATGCCCGTCAGCAGCTCGAAGAAGCAAAAGCTCGCGTCCAGGCACAGCGTGCAGGCCAGCAGGCCAAAAAACGCGAAGCCGCAGCTGCCGCTGCAGGTCAGCAGGAAGACGGCACCCGTCGTGAGCGTAAGCCGCGTCCTCAGGTTCGCCGCAAAGAAGGCACCGAACAGCGTAAGCCGCGTCCTGCCGCTGCGAAAGCACCGCGCGAAGAGCGTCATACTCCTGTATCAGATCTGACCGTGCTGTCCGTCGGCCAGGCTCTGAAGGTGAAAGCAGGCAATAACGCAATGGACGCCACCGTTCTGGAAATCACCAAAGATGGCGTTCGTGTACAGCTGACTTCTGGTATGTCAATGATTGTACGCGCAGAACACCTGGTGTTCTGAAACGGAGGCCGGGCCAGGCATGAACACATTCTTTAAGCTCACCGCGCTTGCGGGCCTGCTAGCAATAGCAGGCCATGCGTTTGCCGCGGATGATATTACCCGAGCCGATCAAATCCCCGTGCTGAAAGAAGAGCCGCAGCACGCGACGGTGAGTGAGCGCGTAACCTCGCGCTTTACTCGTTCGCACTATCGACAGTTCGATCTCGATAACGCCTTCTCGGCAAAAATTTTTGACCGCTATCTGAACCTGCTGGATTACAGCCACAACGTGCTGCTGGCCAGCGACGTTGCCCAGTTTGCCGCCAAGAAAAATCAAATCGGCGACGAGCTGCGCAGCGGAAAACTGGACGTTTTTTACGACCTGTATAACCTGGGACAGAAGCGGCGTTTCGAACGCTATCAGTACGCATTGAAGGTGCTGGAGCGTCCGATGGACTTTACCGGCAACGATAACTTCAACCTTGACCGCAGCAAGTCGCCCTGGCCGAAAGACGAGGCCGAGCTGAACGCGCTGTGGGATGCCAAGGTGAAGTTTGACCAGCTGAGCCTGAAGCTTGCGGGTAAAGACGATAAAGAGATCCGCGAAACGCTGACCCGCCGCTATAAGTTTGCTATTCGCCGTCTGGCGCAAACCAATAGTGAAGATGTGTTCTCGCTGGTTATGACCTCCTTTGCCCGCGAAATCGACCCGCATACCAACTACCTGTCGCCGCGCAATACCGAGCAGTTCAATACCGAAATGAGCCTTTCGTTAGAAGGGATCGGCGCGGTGCTGCAGATGGACGACGACTATACGGTGATCAACTCGCTGGTGGCCGGCGGCCCGGCGGCGAAGAGCAAGTCAATTAGCGTTGGCGACCGTATCGTCGGCGTTGGCCAGGCCGGCAAGGGCATGGTTGACGTGATCGGCTGGCGTCTTGACGACGTGGTGGCGCTGATCAAAGGGCCGAAGGGCAGCAAAGTTCGTCTTGAAGTGCTGCCGGCGGGCAAGGGCGCGAAAACGCGCATCGTCACGCTAACCCGCGAGCGAATTCGTCTCGAAGATCGCGCGGTTAAAATGTCGGTGAAAACCGTTGGTAAAGAAAAAATCGGCGTGCTGGATATCCCCGGTTTCTACGTTGGCCTGACGGATGACGTCAAGGTTCAGCTGCAGAAGCTGGAAAAACAGAACGTCAGCAGTATCGTTATCGACCTGCGCAGCAACGGCGGCGGGGCGCTGACCGAGGCGGTATCGCTTTCCGGCCTGTTTATCCCGTCTGGCCCGGTAGTGCAGGTTCGTGATAACAACGGTAAAGTGCGTGAAGACAGCGATACCGACGGCGTCGTGTACTACAAAGGCCCGCTGGTTGTACTGGTTGACCGCTTCAGCGCTTCGGCTTCTGAAATCTTCGCCGCGGCAATGCAGGACTATGGGCGCGGACTGATCGTCGGTGAGCCAACCTTCGGTAAAGGCACCGTGCAGCAGTATCGCTCCCTGAACCGCATTTACGATCAGATGCTGCGTCCGGACTGGCCGGCTCTGGGTTCCGTGCAGTACACCATCCAGAAGTTCTACCGCATAAACGGCGGCAGTACTCAGCGTAAGGGCGTAACGCCGGACATCATGATGCCAACCGGCACCGAAGATCGCGAGACCGGCGAGCAGTATGAAGATAACGCTCTGCCGTGGGATAGCGTGAATGCAGCCACCTACGTCAAGTCCGGTGACTTAACGCCGTTCGGCCCCGGGTTGCTGAAGCTGCATGATGAGCGGATTGCCAAAGATCCGGAATTCCAGTACATCATGAAGGACATCGCTCGCTATAACGCGATGAAAGACAAGCGCAATATCGTTTCTCTGAACTACGCCCAGCGTGAGAAAGAGAACGAAGAGGATGATGCGACTCGTCTGGCCCGCATTAACGATCGCCTGAAGCGTGAAGGCAAACCGCAGCTTAAGAAGCTGGACGATCTGCCGAAGGATTACCAGGAGCCGGATCCGTATCTTGATGAAACGGTCCATATCGCGCTCGACCTGGCCCATCTGGAGAAAGACCAGCCGGCGGTGGAACCACCGGTTAGCAAATAAGCACCCGACGGGCACAGATGTTGTGCCCGTTTTTTTATCCGATCCTGCCGCCAAAAACCTCGATTCCCCCGCGCGCGATGTCAATATATTATGCAGATGTCAGCGATATGCTACAAAATGTAAAGTTGTGTCTTTCTCGTGACTTAGCGGGGGAGGATGGTTGAAAATTAACGTTGTACCCCTACGATATGGGGAATCGCATAGTGCGTTTTGTTAAATCGAGGTTAGAAGAAAATTATGATGCGAATCGCGCTCTTCCTGTTGACCAACCTGGCCGTTATGGCGGTGTTTGGGCTGGTGTTAAGCCTGACGGGAATACAGTCAAGCAGCATGACCGGGCTACTGATCATGGCGCTGCTTTTTGGTTTTGGTGGCTCGATCGTTTCGCTGTTGATGTCGAAATGGATGGCGCTAAAATCGGTGGGTGGGGAAGTCATTGAGCAGCCGCGTAACGAAACCGAACGCTGGCTGATGAATACCGTCGCGCAGCAGGCGCAGCAGGCGGGCATCGGCATGCCGCAGGTTGCTATCTACCATGCGCCGGATATTAACGCCTTTGCCACCGGCGCACGCCGTGACGCTTCGCTGGTTGCCGTCAGTACCGGGCTGCTGCAAAACATGAGCCGTGACGAGGCGGAAGCCGTTATTGCCCATGAAATCAGCCATATTGCCAACGGCGATATGGTGACCATGACCCTGATTCAGGGGGTGGTGAACACCTTCGTTATCTTTATCTCGCGCGTTATCGCGCAAATTGCCGCAGGATTCCTTAGCGGCAACCGCGATGAAGGCGAGAGCAGCAACGGCAACCCGCTGGTTTACTTTGCCGTCGCTACCGTTCTGGAGCTGGTGTTTGGGATTCTGGCCAGCATCATCACCATGTGGTTCTCGCGCTACCGTGAGTTCCATGCGGACGCGGGCTCTGCCCGTCTGGTCGGTCGCGAGAAAATGATCGCCGCCCTGCAGCGCTTGAAAACCAGCTACGAGCCGCAGGAAGCCAGCAGCATGATGGCGCTGTGCATCAACGGCAAAGCGAAGTCGATGAGCGAGCTGTTTATGACGCACCCGCCGCTGGATAAACGTATCGAAGCTCTGCGCAGCGGGGAATATCTGAAGTAACCTTCTTCTTCAGAGCCGCAGAAACAAAAACCGCAGCCTTAATCGGGCTGCGGTTTTTTTTGTGCCGTAATCGGGCGGGCTATTGTCCGGGGCGCGGCTGGGTGACGCGCAGGCCGCTAACGGTGGCCGCAACCACCGCCAGTCCTCCGGCCAGCAGCAGCGCGGTATGGGTGCCGCCGTTACCCTGCAGATTGAACAGTAGCGCGACCAGCGCCGCGCCGGTGCTTTGTCCCAGCAGTCGGGCAGTGCCGAGCATTCCGCTGGCCCCTCCGCTGCGGTGGCTCGGGGCCGATGAGACGATAGTGTGGTTATTCGGCGACTGGAACAGGCCGAAGCCCGCGCCGCAGAGTGCCATGCGCCAGATAATATCGAGGTCGGATGGCGATGAGGGCAGCAGCGCCAGGCCAAACAGACCGCAGGCCATGACCGCCAGACCGACCGCTCCCAGCAGCCCCGCGTGAATTTTCTCAATCAGGTAACCCGCCAGCGGCGCCATCACCATGGTCGCGAGCGGCCAGGGCGTCAGCAGCAGTCCCGTCTCGACCTCGCTGCGTCCAATCGTCGCCTGCAGGAAGAAGGGCAGCGAAACCAGCGCCAGCATCTGGGCGCAGAAGGAGCAGATTGAGGTGCAGATGGAGAGCGTGAAAAGCGGAATACGCAGCAGGTCAACCGGCAGCAGCGGCACCGGCATCCGCAGCTGGCGGCGAATGAAGAAGAACCCGATAACCAGCATAGCGGTCAATTCAGCGAGCACCAGCCGGCCGGACTGCCCCTGTGCAAAGCCGCCGAGCGCGACGATCAGCAGGCCGAACGTCAGCGCATTCATGATAGCGCTGGGGAGATCGAAGCGGGTGATCCTGCTGCGGCCGCTGTTGGCCGGCAGGTAGCGCACGGCGAGCGTCAGCGAAATAATCCCCAGCGGAATGTTGATTAAAAACAGCCACTGCCAGGAGGCGACGGAGAGGATAGCGGCGGCAATCGTCGGGCCGGCCGCGGATGAGACGGCGACCACAAACGAGTTGATCCCCATTCCCCGACCGAGGAAGCGCTTCGGGAAGATAAGACGAATGAGCGCGGTATTCACGCTCATCAGCGCGGCGCCGCCGAAACCCTGGGCGACGCGGGCGAGAGTCAGCATCTCCAGCGAGTGGGAGAGGGCGCAGGCCAGTGAGGTAAAGGTAAACACCAGCAAACCGATTTTATAGATGCGTCGATAGCCGAACATATCACCCAGAAAGGAGAGCGGCAGGAGCGCAATGACGATGGCGATTTGGTAAGCGTTGACTATCCAGATTGAGGCGGCGGGCGAAGCGTTAAGGTCGGTGGCGATGGTCGGCAGGGCCACGTTGGCAATGGCGCCGTCGAGTACCGCCATCGCGATGCCTAAAACGATGGTCAGAATGGCGCCGTAACGCTGCGGCAGGGGCAGACCATCGGAAACGTTTTTATCCATGTTAAGCTTGTGTCTTTATCGTAACTATTCTCTGGGTAATGATTTTAGCATTGATTATTCGGCGGTATGTCGCAGATTTGTAACGAATGGGCAGAAGAACGATTGCGGGCATCGGGTTGCGAATTTATAATAAAAACCGGTTCTAATTTTTATAAAACAGTTGCGATGAGGTGATAAATGGCAGTTGCAGATTTGGATAAACAGCCAGATTCTGTCTCTTCAGTATTGAAGGTTTTTGGCATCCTGCAGGCGCTTGGCGAAGAGCGTGAAATTGGTATTACCGAACTATCTCAGCGCGTCATGATGTCAAAAAGCACCGTTTATCGCTTTTTGCAGACCATGAAGTCGCTGGGCTACGTTGCCCAGGAAGGGGAGTCCGAGAAGTACTCCCTGACGCTGAAGCTGTTCGAGCTGGGCGCGCGCGCGCTGCAGAATGTCGATCTGGTGCGCAGTGCGGATATTCAGATGCGCGAGCTGTCGCGCCTGACGAAAGAGACTATCCATCTGGGCGCGCTGGACGAAGACAGTATCGTCTACATCCATAAAATCGATTCGATGTACAACCTGCGCATGTATTCGCGCATCGGCCGCCGCAACCCGCTGTACAGCACCGCCATCGGCAAAGTGCTGCTGGCGTGGCGCGACCGCGCCGAGGTGGAGCAGATCCTCGAAGACGTCGAGTATAAGCGCAGCACCGACCGGACGATCACCAGCACCGAAGAGCTGCTGGGGGTTCTGGACAGCGTTCGTCAGCAGGGCTATGGCGAAGACAACGAAGAGCAGGAAGAGGGGCTACGCTGCATTGGCGTACCGGTCTTTGACCGCTTTGGCGTAGTGATTGCCGGGTTGAGTATCTCTTTCCCGACGCTGCGCTTCTCGGAGGAGCGTCTGCATGAATACGTTGCAATGCTGCACACCGCGGCGCGTAAAATTTCTGAGCAGATGGGCTATAACGACTATCCGTTCTGACAGCGGCGGGCGCTAGCTGCGTCGGGCTACAGCGAGAAGAGGCTTCCTGCTGTAGCCCGGAGCGGATTAACCTTTGTCGATAACGGTTTCGCTTTTACGCAGAACCGGACAGTCGGTCAGACCAATAATACCGCTGTCAGAGTGAACGTACTGCACGGTTGTGGTACCGCGAGCGGTCAGATATTTACACTGGAGGCCCAGCCCCGCTGCGTTCTCATTGCTGCCAATCAACATGCCGTAGCCGCTTAATAATACGCCAATCCATAAGATAGCCAGTACTACAATCGTACGAATGATCAATCGCATTGTCGCCTCATAATTTGTATTATCCTCGGCGTTTATTTTGACAGGTACACGAGTTGAAACAAGTCTATGATTCTGAAACTTGCGTTTCGTATTACAGTTAGCCGCGGTTTAAGATGAGCGTGCTATCCTGGCAACATCTGGTATTGATGCGGAGTGTGGAGTGAAAAAATTACGCTGGGTTTTGCTGATTGTTGTCATAGCGGGCTGTTTGTTGCTGTGGACTCAGATGCTTAACGTAATGTGCGATCAGGATGTGCAGTTTTTCAGCGGCATCTGCACCATCAACAAATTCATCCCCTGGTAAGACATTTTTATTACGACTGATTTTCTTCTGCTGCGCGGGTGGTAGAATAAACGCCTTCTCTTTGAGGTGGTGAAATGAGTGAGTTACTAAGTCCTGGGATCGTAAATCTGGCATCGCTGGCGCTTTCCATTGTGCTGTTGCTTGTCGGCCTGTTGTTATGGTTTTTTGTTAATCGCGCAAGTTCGCGCGCTAACGAGCAGATCGCGCTGCTGCAGGCTCTGCTGGATCAGCAAAAGCGCCAAAACGCGCTGCTGCGTCGTCTCTGCGAAGCCAATGAGCCTGAGAAGGAAGAGGTTGCCGAACCTTCAGCCGTTGAGAAGGGGAAGGATGACGACGACTTTATCCGTCTCGTCGCTGAGCGGTAGCTGGTAAACGGGTGTACACCGCGCTGGTGTACGCCTGCCTCATCGCCTTACGCAATAACTTATTCTTATCCTTGCGCACTTATTGCCACATTTCTTATGTCACTTAATGTGTTAGCGATCGCAATTTTATCCAATAAGCTATGGATTTTTGAGCTATTCAAATAAAATAATAACATCGTGATTTAATTGCATGATGAAAGCGTGTGTCATCGAAATTTCATTATTAAGAGGCAATATAAACACTATTTGCCGCGTGGTTAACAGCATTTAATTAACCCTGCATATTCTCGGCCTAAGCCAATTTTCAACTATCAATATGCGCGTTTATGCGCATCGTTATGCAGCTATGCGCACGTAACCCTTCAAAATTGGCAGGGTGCATGCATGGCGGGCTGGACGGGGCGAAGTTGTTGAGCTACGGTGAAAAAGTTGCAGCTATCATCCATGCATAATCGGCTGTTTGCCGCGCGGCCCGGGATTAACGGCAGGCGAGAAAAGACGCATAAACGTGCAGTTGGTCAAATGATTCCCTTATATTTTGTGCGAAGGATCGAGAGCCGTTTAAAAATGGCTTGCCATTATTAACGTTGTATGTGATAACACCTTTCGGGTTAAACGAGGTACAGTTCTGTTTATGTGTGGCATTTTCAGTAAAGAAGTCCTGAGTAAACACGTTGTCGTTGAATACCGCTTCTCTGCCGAACCTTATATTAGTGCCTCATGCAGTAGTGTGTCAGTTTTATCTATGTAAGCGCCTGCGGGCGAAGAAAACAGTCTAAGGAATTTTGCAAATGGCAAAGATTAAAGGTCAAGTTAAGTGGTTCAACGAGTCTAAAGGTTTTGGCTTTATTACTCCGGCTGATGGCAGCAAAGACGTGTTCGTACACTTCTCCGCTATCCAGGGTAATGGCTTCAAAACTCTGGCTGAAGGCCAGAACGTTGAGTTCGAAATTCAGGACGGCCAGAAAGGTCCGGCAGCAGTTAACGTAACTGCTATCTGATTCAAGACCACTCAGCTTGTAAAGAAAGCCTCGCCTTTGCGGGGCTTTTTAGCGTTTATTGCAAAACATTTCCGATTTTCCCCCTCCGTTGCGCTTTGTTGCAAAACAACACCTTTATTAGCACTGTTTCGCATCCTGTTTTGTCGATTTTCTGTTAAATCAGAGGGTTGCAAAATAATGCTGGAGCTACGGTGCAAAAGAACAAAACTAAGACAGGCGCGAATTTCACCCCGATTCGCTTTGGGCTACTGTGCGCAGCGATCCTCAGCTGCCTTGGGCTGCTTTTAGGCCGGGTGGGATGGCTGCAGATTGTCTCCCCCGATAATCTGGTTAAGCAAGAGGATATGCGTTCGCTGCGCGAAGAGCCTATTGACGTTCAGCGCGGGATGATAAGCGACCGCGAGAATCGCCCGCTGGCGGTCAGCGTACCGGTTAGCGCTATCTGGGCCGACCCGCAAACGATCCTCGAGAAAGGGGGCGTCGGCTATGGCCCGCGCTGGCAGGCGATGGCGGAAGCGCTGCACCTTAACCTGAGCGACCTGGCGAAACGGGTTCAGGATCATCCCCATATGCGCTTTGTCTATCTGGCGCGCCAGGTTAACCCGGAGCAGGCCGAGTGGATCGATAAGCTGCATCTGCCGGGGATTAACCTGCGCGACGAATCCCGACGCTTTTATCCGGCGGGTCACGTTGCGGCCAATCTGCTTGGTTTTACCAATATCGATAATCAGGGCATTGAAGGGGTTGAAAAAAGCTTCAACGCCCAGCTGACCGGAAAGGCCGGGCGTCGGCTGGTGCGTAAAGATCGCCACGGCCACGTGATTGAAAATATCACCGAGGTGGCGGCGGTTCCGGCGCACAATTTACAGCTGAGTATCGACGAGCGGCTGCAGACGGTCACCGAGGATGCGCTGGATAATGCGGTCAGCTGGAACAAGGCCGAGTCCGGAGCGGCGGTGCTTATTAAGATTGATACCGGCGAAATCCTGTCGATGGCCAGCTATCCGGACTTTAACCCCAATAATCGCGATAACGCCCGGCTGGATGATTTCCGTAATCGCGCCATCAGCGATACCTTTGAGCCGGGCTCGACGGTGAAGCCGCTGGTGCTGATGACGGCGCTGCAGCAGGGGATTGTGCAGCCTGACAGCGTGGTGGATACCCATCCTTTCGTTCTTGACGGTCACCGCATTCGCGATGTCGGCTACTACCCGGAGCTGACCCTCACCGGCATTCTGCAAAAATCCAGCGATGTCGGCGTCTCGCACCTGTCTCTGGCTATGCCGGTCCAGCACCTGATCGACACCTATAAGGCCTTTGGCTTTGGCGACCCGACGGGCCTCGGGCTCACCGGGGAAAGCACGGGGCTGATGCCCCAGCGCCGCTACTGGGGCCAGCTGGATCGCGCGACTTTCTCTTTTGGCTACGGCCTGATGGTCACCCCGTTGCAGCTGGCGCACGTCTACGCCACCATCGGCGGCTTCGGCATCGAGCGGCCGCTGTCGATTACCCGCATCGATCCGCCGGTTATCGGCACGCGAGTGATGCCGGAACAGATCGTCCATGAGGTAGAGCATATGATGGAGAGCGTGGCGTTGCCGGGCGGCGGCGGGACAAAAGCGGCCGTCCGCGACTATCGGATTGCGGTAAAAACCGGGACCGCGAAAAAAATTGGCCCGGACGGCAAGTACATCGATAAATATGTTGCCTATACCGCGGGCGTGGCGCCGGCCAGCAACCCGCAGTTTGCGCTGGTGGTGGTGATCAACGACCCCAGCAACGGCTCTTATTACGGCGGGGCCGTTTCGGCGCCGGTATTTAGCCAGATAATGGGCGACGTCCTGCGTCTCGAAAACGTCATGCCGGACGGAATGCCGGCGGGCTCGGACAATCTTATCGTTATGCATAACGACGAGAGCCTGCCTCCGGCGCTGTAACAGTGGTCTGAAAGAGCGAATAACGCTACACTTTCGCTCTTTCAGCGACACCGGAGTTGTCATGTCTTACAGTTGCCCCCTTTGCCACGCGCCGCTTGAGCGCCGCGAAAATAGCTATATCTGCCCGCAGTGGCACCAGTTTGATTTAGCGAAGGAGGGATACGTTAACCTGCTGCCGGTGCAGTTCAAGCGCTCGCGCGATCCGGGCGACAGTGCGGAAATGATGCAGGCGCGACGCGCCTTTCTCGATGCCGGTCACTACCAGCCGCTGCGTGATGCGATCGGCGAGTTTCTGCAGACCTGTGCGCCAGCCGACCTGCTGGACATCGGCTGTGGCGAGGGTTACTACACCCACGCGTTTGCCGCTATTTCAGCCCGCTGCTGGGGCCTCGACGTCTCTAAATCAGCGGTTCGCGCGGCGGCCAGGCGCTATCCGCAGGTGAATTTCTGCGTCGCTTCCAGCCAGCGTCTGCCGTTTGCTGATGCCAGCTTTGATGCGGTGGTGCGGATCTACGCGCCCTGCAACGCGCTCGAGCTGGCGCGGGTGGTCAGACCCGGGGGCTGGGTGGTTACCGCGACGCCGGGTCCGAAGCATCTGCTTGAGCTGAAAGGCCTGATTTACGACGAGGTGCATCTGCACGAGCAGAATGCGGAAGAGATGACCGGTTTTTCCCTGCGCCATGAGCAGCAGCTGGCTTATCCCATGACGCTAAGCGGAAGTGAGGCCGAGGCGCTGCTGCAGATGACGCCGTTTGCATGGCGGGCGAAACCGCCGGTGCGCGAGACGCTGCGCCAGCAGGCGCTATTCGGCTGCCAGACCGATTTTATGATCCACTGCTGGCAGCGTGATGCCTGATAGCTAACCGGCGAAGTGGCTCCAGAGAATTTCTGCCCCGATCCCGATCAGCACAATCCCGCCGAGAATTTCAGCCCGTTTGCCAAGCAGCGGGCCGATAAACCGTCCCAGCATAATACCCAGCGTTGACATCACCATCGTCGCGCAGCCAATCGCCAGCGCGGTGGCAATGATGTTCACCTGCAGGAAAGCCAGACCGACGCCGACGGCCATGGCGTCAAGGCTGGTGGCAATGGCGGTGGTGACCAGCAGCCAAAAGCCGTGACGATGGGGCGCTTCGCACTCCTCGTCAACGCCGCCGCGAAATCCTTCAATGACCATTCGGCCACCGAGGAAAACCAGCAGCACAAAGGCAATCCAGTGATTCCACTCGAGGACGAACTGGCTGGCAAGCATCCCCATTCCCCAGCCGACAAGCGGGGTCAGCGTTTCAATCGCGCCGAAGATAAGCCCGGTACGTAACGCTTCGGAAAATTTAGGTTTGTGGAGGGTGGCACCCTTACCGATAGAGGCAGCGAAGGCGTCCATGGACATGCCAAAGGCCAGAAGAATCGTTGCGGATAAGTTCATGAGTGCGTCCTGACCGGGGATATTCCATATGACACATCGCTGCCCCCAGTAAATATACGCAATAACTCTAATGATTATATATTGCGCACCGCAGTGATATGCCTATGGTCTCGCCTGATTGAATGCGTTCTTCAACCCGTACGTGCCACGTTTTGCAACGAGTATGTTGACACGTACATCTTCTGTCCTGGCGGACAGAAGATCGGCTACTCCCCAACGACGGGCGCAACCTTAACATATTTTGAGAATATAAAACAATAACACGATTTAGATATTTTAATAACCAAATGATAACGATTTTCATTTGGATTTAGGTGTCAACAATTGGTTAATAAATATGAGAGAAGTGGCCAGAGGGAATATAGCAATGGCTATATATCCCTCTGCCGAAATGGGCTGAAATATAGCGCAGGCTATATTTTTAACTTACTGAGTTGAAACGAGAAGTTTGTATATTTTTTCCAGATCGTCGATATTTCGTACGCGAATAAGCAGGCGTCTTTGCTCTAATTGCATCACCAGCACGCCGTCTTCCGATAAATTCATCTCTTTAATACGCTTATATTCAATCCAGATATTGGCGAAGAAAAAACCAGACTCTTTGAAGATGATCTTCGGCGTGCGGATCCAGAACAGGTAGAGTCCCATTAATGCCAGAGCAGATAACAACCAGGTGGTGATGAGCGCGCCGTGGCTAACAATGTTGTTATAAATCAGGATGGCGGTGAGACCGACGAAGATTATCCCGTCAACGCGGCTGCGGCGGAGCAGGGGAATGGCCAGCAGCTGCGGGCCGTTACGGCGCGGCATAATAAACTGGTCATAAATCGCAAATGCCAGCAGAAGCAAAATAAACAGAACCAGCACCAGATCCGTGAGAGTCATCCATCCTCCGAACAAAAGCTAAAAAAAAGCCGGGGGCAGGCCCCCGGCGTACAGCAGGATAATTACAGCCCCAGCAGGCCGATGGCGTAGCCAACGATACCGATGACGAAGAAGCCAACGATGATCCACAGGGCGTTAACTTTCTTACGCAGCAGCCACATACAGGCGAAGGTCAGCAGCAGAGGCACCAGGCCCGGCATCAGCTGGTCAAGGATAGTCTGCACGGTGGTCACGCGAGTCTGGCCATCCTGACCGGTGATGGTGGATACCACCAGCGGGATGTTCACGTGCGTCCACTTGTTAACCAGTGCCCCCATGACAAACAGGCCGAGAATCGATGCCCCCTCGGTCAGTTTCTGCAGGAAGCCGCCGCCCATATCCTTAACGATGTCGATACCTTTACGGTAACCGTACGCGACGCCGTAGTAACGGGTCAGTAGACGTACGGCGTTAAACAGGATAAAGAACAGCAGAGGACCGAGCAGGCTGCCGCTCATCGCGATACCGGCGCCCAGCGCCGCGAATACCGGACGCACGGTACCCCAGAAGATCGGGTCACCTACGCCTGCCAGCGGGCCCATCAGGCCGACTTTGATACCGTTGATGGCACCATCGTCGATCTCCGCGCCGTTGGCACGCTGCTCTTCCATCGCCAGCGTTACGCCGAGAACCGGCGCCGCAACGTAAGGGTGAGTGTTAAAGAACTCAAGGTGACGCTTAATCGCCTGCTTACGCGCATCGTTATTCTCCGGGTACAGGCGACGAATTGCCGGCACCATAGAGAAGCAGAAGCCCAGCGCCTGCATACGTTCGAAGTTCCATGAACCCTGGAACAGGTTAGAACGAATGAACACGCCACGAATATCACTCTGAGTGAGTTTTTTCTCGGTGGTATTTTTAGTCATATCAACCATTTCGCTCACCTGTTAGTCCAGTTCGTTATCGAGATCGTTATTACCAGCAGCCTGCGCTGGCGCACCCGCTACGCGGTTGTATTTCGGGCTAAGCTGGATGTAGAGGATGGCCATTACGGTACCAATCACGCCCAGAGCAACCAGGTTGAAGTTGGTGAACGCAGCGGTAACGAAGCCGAGGTAGAAGAACGGCATCAGATAGCCTGCGCGCATCATGTTGATGACCATCGCGTAACCAACGACCACGATCATGCCACCCGCGATGTTCAGACCGCCGGTGACCACTTCCGGAATGGCGTTCAGCAGACCCTGGACTTCGCTGGTACCGACGGAGATAGCGACGATAACGGCCGGGATAGCGATACGCATGGCCTGCAGGAACAGAGACGAAACGTGAAGCCAGGAAATGGCCGTCAGGTTTCCGCTCTCCGCCGCTTTATCCGCAGCGTGCTGGAAGGCAACGGTGATCGTACGAACGATAATGGTCAGAACCTGGCCTGCTGCTGCCAGCGGGATAGCCAGCGCGATACCGGCACCAATGCTCTGGTGGCCGGCGATAACCAGCACGGTCGAGATGATGGACGCGAGGGCGGCATCCGGCGCAACGGCGGCGCCGATGTTCATCCAGCCCAGGGCGATCATTTCCAGGGTACCACCGATAATAATACCGGTTTTCATATCCCCGAGAACGGCACCAATCAGCGTACAGGCCACCAGAGGACGGTGGAACTGAAATTCATCAAGTACCGACTCCATACCCGCAATACACGCGACGATGAACACCAGCACAATCTGAAGAAGGGTAATCTCCATTGTACTTCTCCTGTTGATTAAGTCTTAAGTTGAAAAATCAGGCGCGAGCGCAGGGTTATTTATTAACCTTGGCGATCAGGTCCATCATTTTCAGTTTCTGGTCGGTGGAAACTTTGCGTGCTTCCAGTTCGATACCGCGGGCGTTCAGCTTCCTGAACGCTTCAATATCTTTCTCATCGACCGAAATTGCGTTGTTCACCTGCGTTTTACCCTGGCGGAAAGCCATGCCGCCGATGTTAACGGTGGTGATATTCACGCCACCTTCCACAACGCGCTCAACGTCAGTTGGGTTAGTGAACAGCAGCATAATGCGCTCGCCGGCGTATTTGGGGTTGTTGTAGACGCGGATCATTTTAGCCACATCGACAACGTGGGCGGTGACGCCCGGAGGTGCAACCTGAGTCAGCAACGTTTTGCGTACGGTATCGGCGGCGACTTCATCGCTGACGACAATAATACGGGTGACGTTGGTTTCTTTGGTCCAGCGGGTCGCGACCTGTCCGTGGATAAGACGATCGTCGATACGCGCCAGGCCGATAACCATGTAATCGTTTGGACCCATCGGTTTAGCTGGGGTTGCCGCTCGCGGCGCTGCCGCCTGAACGGGAGCCGGAGCCGCTTTTTCTACCGCTTTCGCTTTCAGCGCCTTAACGCCTTCACGACCGGTTTCCACCGCTAACGCCACCAGCTCGTCGAACGACGGATCGTCGTCACGGGCCATCAGCGTTTCAACCAGCATGGGAATGTTAACGCCGGCGATGACTTCGTAGTGTTCTTTATCGACGACAATGCGGCTCGCAGCGTTGAACGGGCTGCCTCCCCACGTATCGACGAGAAACAACGCGCCTTTAGTCGTGTCCAGCTTCGCCAGCTGTGCGTTGTACTTCTCGATCAGCGTTTCGGCGTTTTCACCGGGAACGAAATCAATCCAGCCAACGTTTTCCTGCTCGCCCAACAGCATTTCTGCCGTCTTCAGCAGCTGTTCTGCAGCCCAACCATGTGTGCCTATTACAATAGCAATCGTCACTTGCTACCTCCTTTATTATGGTGAATGCATCATCTGTTGTGATACATCCTGAATCACTCTTGCGGACAAAATCGATTCAGTAAGGGTGTAAGATCTAAAATAATCACTACAGCGAATTATTTTAGATAGTGAAAAAATAATTAATGTGATGAAGATCCGTTAATCACGTATCTACGAACAATAATTTCGCGGCGCAAAAAATAGCCTTAGCTATTGCAAAAACAGGTAAATTTTTTTCCAATCCGGTTCTGTTTTTTGCTATGTTTAGCTTCCGTTTAACTACTCAGGAGTATAGGGCATAAGCCCGCTGTATGGACCCTCATCGACGTCTTTTCACCCTTTGGCACCTTGCTGCCACCGCTACCTGCTACGCTTTTTTACCAGCAACAATTGTCTCGCCTGCGCATGACATAGCGATGACTGCGTCCGTCGTTAACTGGAGCAACTCATGGAATTCTTAATGGATCCCTCTATTTGGGTCGGCCTGTTGACGCTGGTCGTCCTCGAGATCGTGCTCGGTATCGACAACCTGGTATTTATCGCCATCCTTGCGGATAAACTGCCGCCAAAGCAGCGTGATAAAGCGCGCCTGATTGGCCTGTCGCTGGCGTTGTTCATGCGTCTGGGGCTGCTGTCGGTTATTTCGTGGATGGTGACCTTAACCAAACCGCTGTTCAGCATCGCTGATTTTTCCTTCTCCGGGCGCGATCTTATTATGCTGCTGGGGGGGATATTCCTGCTGTTCAAGGCGACGACCGAGCTGCACGAGCGGCTGGAAAACCGCCAGCACGATGCCGGTCACGGGAAAGGTTACGCCAGCTTCTGGGTGGTGGTGCTGCAGATCGTCGTGCTTGATGCCGTGTTCTCGCTGGATGCCGTGATTACCGCCGTGGGCATGGTGAATCATCTGCCGGTGATGATGGCGGCGGTGGTGATTGCGATGGCCGTGATGCTGCTGGCCTCGAAGCCGCTGACCCGCTTCGTCAACCAGCATCCGACGGTGG
>NZ_JAQGFU010000120.1:0-13323 GCF_030078455.1 Klebsiella sp. Ech2A
GGGGAGGGCAAGGTGACGGGGCAATATCTGCTTAACCAACTGCACGTTGCCTTACAGGCGATTGAGGGCCGGGCGTACTCTGCGGCGACCCAGCGGCTGGAGGAGGCGCTGCGCTATCCCCTAAACCTCGGAGAGGGAAGGCTTCCGGGGCAGACGGATAACGATATCTGGTATTTGCTGGCCCACTGCGCCGCACAAGCGGGAGAGACCCAGCGCGCCGTAGCCTGTTACCAGCGCGCGAGCCTGGGGGGATCGTCGCTGGATGCCGGTCGCTACTACAACGATCAGCCCGCCGACTATCTCTTCTGGCAGGGAATGGCGCTGCGCAAGAGCGGCGACGTGCGGCAGGCGGACCGCCATTTCCACAATTTCATCGACTGGGCCCGACGCCATCGTGACGACGTCCCGGACGCTGATTTCTTCGCCGTCTCTCTGCCTGACCTGGTGGTGCTCGACGTTCCGGCGGCGCAGCAGCACCGGCAGCACTGCCTGTTTATTGAGGCGCTGGGATATCTCGGGCTGGGGAATATGGCTGACTACCGGCAAGCGATTCAGCAGCTGCTGGTCATCAACCCCGCCCATGATAAGGCGCATCTGATCGACCACGCCCTGCAAAGCGGCATTTTTTCCTGAACCTCAACCGGCGGGCTCGCGCCCGCCAACCCTACTGTTCCCTGCGTTTCCCTGAAAGAGGAATCCTTATGAATAACGCGCAGACACAACTGAAAATGGGCTACGTCTGGACGATCTGTCTGGTTGCCGCCTGCGGTGGTTTACTGTTTGGCTATGACTGGGTGGTGATCGGCGGCGCGAAGCCGTTTTATGAAGCCTATTTTTCCATTACCGACCCGGCGCAGTCCGGCTGGGCGATGAGTTCAGCGCTGGTTGGCTGCGTTTTCGGAGCGCTGGCTTCCGGATGGTGCGCGGATAAGTTTGGCCGCAAAATTCCGCTCATCATCGCCGCGGCGCTGTTTACGCTCTCGGCCTGGGGCACGGCGCTCGCCGGCAGCTTCGATCTGTTCGTGGCGTGGCGTATCGTTGGCGGCCTGGGCATCGGGCTGGCTTCTGCGCTAAGCCCAATGTATATCGCCGAGATAAGTCCCGCCGCGCAGCGCGGACGTTTTGTGGCGGTGAATCAGCTGACTATCGTTATTGGCGTTCTGGCGGCGCAGCTGGTTAACCTGGCGATCGCGAAGCCGGTGGCCAGCAGCGCTACGCTGGCAGAGATCAGCGCCAGCTGGAACGGACAGGTTGGCTGGCGCTGGATGTTTGGTTCCGGCGTCGTGCCCGCGCTGGCGTTCCTGATCCTGATGTTTTTCGTTCCCGAGTCGCCGCGCTGGCTGGTCCGCGTGGGGAAAAGCCAGCGTGCGCACCAGATGCTAATGCGCATCGGCAATCAGCGCTACGCCGATGAAACCATCAGGGATATCGAGCAAACCCTCAGCAAAGACGCGCAAAAAGTCTCCTGGTCCGCGCTGTGGCAGCCCAAAGTTCGCCCGATCATTGTGATGGGTATGGTGCTGGCAATGTTCCAGCAGTGGTGCGGTATTAACGTTATTTTCAACTACGCGCAGGAGATTTTCGCCTCCGCCGGATTTGACATTAACAGCACGCTGAAATCGATCGTGGCGACCGGGCTTATCAACCTGATCTTTACCATCGCCGCGCTTCCGCTGGTCGACAGAATTGGTCGCCGCAGGCTGATGCTGCTCGGCGCCGCCGGGCTGACCATCATCTATGCGCTGATCGCTGCGGCCTACGGTCTGGGGATCCTGGGATTACCGGTACTGATTCTGGTGCTGGCGGCGATCGCTATTTACGCGCTGACGCTGGCGCCGGTGACCTGGGTGCTGTTATCGGAAATTTTCCCTAACCGCGTGCGCGGGCTGGCGATGTCGCTGGGGACGCTGGCGCTGTGGGTGGCCTGCTTCCTGTTAACCTATACCTTCCCGCTGCTGAATGCCGGGCTGGGCGCGTCGGGCAGCTTCCTGCTGTACGGGGTTATATGCGCGGCGGGGTATCTGTACATTCTGCGCAACGTTCCGGAAACTAAAGGCGTTACGCTGGAGGCGCTGGAAGAGCAGCTGGCGCAGCGTCATGCCGGCAGGCAGGCGTTGAAACAGGAGCAGACGCGCTAATGGCGGACGGCTTCATTCTGGAAAACGCGCATCTACGGATGCGCGTCGATCCGCAGGGCGGTAAGGTGCAAAGCCTGTTCTCCCGCCGGTATCAAACCTCGGTGTTGCATGAAAATCCTGCCGGCGGCCTGTTCCCGATGGTGCCGCTGGCAAACCGGGTGGCCGGCAACCGCTTCTCCTTTCGGGGGCGCGAAATCATTCTGCCGAATCATCAGGCGGACGCGCGTTTTTTTCTCCACGGCGACGGCTGGCTCAGGGCGTGGGAGGTCATCGAACGCTGCGCAGAACGCTGCGTACTGCAGCTACATAGCCGCCACGCCTGCGGATTCGACTATCGCGCGCAGATCCGCTACGAGCTACGGCAGGGGGAGCTTCTCGCCTCCCTGACCGTTACCCACTGCGGAGATGAGCCGATGCTTTACGGCGGCGGCTTTCACCCCTTTTTTGCCTTTGACAGGCTAAGCCGGGTGCAGTTTTTGGCGAGCGGCCACTGGCCAGAGGGCGAGTTGCACTTGCCGCTTAGCTGGCGCGGTGAGCTGCCGGAGGGCGGCGATTTCACGCAGCCTGCCTGTGGAGAGGATCGCTGGCTGAACGTCTGCTATTCCGGCTGGAACGGCACGGCCGTCATTCAGCGAGAAGTGATGTCTGTCACAATTTCATCGCAAACACCGTGGCTTATGCTGTTCCGTATGTCGGGTGAACCGTTTGTCTGCCTTGAGCCGCAAAGCCATCCTGTAAACGCGCACAACGTGGACGGGCAGCCTGGTCTGGTGGTATTAGGCCCGGGGGATAGGGTTTCATGGTCGCTGAAAATCGCGGTTAAATAGGCCTGATTCAGCGGGTTATACCTAAATCCCCGGCTTGCGCCCGCCGGGGTTTGTCGCCAGACTGTCGCCTCCATTCGGGAGGAAATCATGGTCTTGCACTCCACGCGCTGGCTGGCGCTTAGTTACTTTACCTACTTCTTTAGCTACGGCATCTTTCTGCCGTTCTGGAGCGTCTGGCTGGCGGGCGCGGGGCTGACGCCGGAAACGATCGGTATGCTGCTCGGCGCCGGGCTGGTGGCGCGTTTTCTCGGCAGCCTGCTGATTGCGCCGCGGGTAAGCGATCCCTCCCGGCTCATTTCCGCCCTGCGGGTGCTGGCGCTGCTGGCCCTGCTGTTTGTCCTTGGCTTCTGGGCCGATAGCCGCGTCGCCTGGCTGATGGTGGTGATGGTCGGCTTCAATCTGTTCTTCTCTCCGCTGGTACCGCTGACCGATGCGCTGGCGAATACCTGGCAAAAGCAGATAACTATGGACTACGGGCGCGTGCGTCTGTGGGGATCGGTGGCGTTTGTGATCGGCTCCGCGCTGACCGGCAAGCTGGTCAGCCTGTTTGATTATCGGGCGATCCTGGTGCTGCTAAGCCTCGGCATCGCCTCCATGCTGCTGGGCATGCTGCTTAAACCCTCGGTGATGCCGCAGGGGGAAGTTCGCCACCAGCAGGCGGCCGGGCTCCCGGCATGGCTGAAGCTGGTGCGCCAAAGCTGGCGCTTCCTCGCCTGCGTCTGCCTGCTGCAGGGCGCCCATGCCGCCTACTATGGCTTCAGCGCGATTTACTGGCAGGAGGCGGGCTATTCCGCTTCGGCGATCGGCTATCTGTGGTCGCTGGGGGTAGTCGCGGAGGTGGTTATCTTTGCGCTGAGCAAAAAAGCCTTTAGCCGCTTCAGCGCGCGGGATCTGCTGCTGCTCTCCGCCGTTTGCGGGCTGGTTCGCTGGACGCTGATGGGCTGGACCACCGAGCTGCCGTGGCTCATCGTCGCGCAGATCCTGCACTGCGGCACCTTTACGGTATGTCACCTTGCGGCGATGCGCTATATTTCGGCGCGTCAGGGCGGGGAGGTGATTCGTCTGCAGGCGGTCTACTCCGCGGTGGCGATGGGGGGCAGCATTGCGGTAATGACGGTATTTGCCGGCTTCCTCTACCAGCACCTGCACCAGGGCGTGTTCTGGGTGATGGCGCTGGTTGTCCTGCCGGCGCTGGTGCTGAGGCCGAAGGCGGTATCCTAGTCCTCGAGCATTTGACAAATATGCTGCCGCTGGTGATCGCTGAACATCTCCTCGGCGTGAAACAGCGGCGGTGAAAACAGCGGCAGCGCCGTAGCATAAGGGGTCACCACCAGCGCCACGCCCTTCGGCGCGCCCTCCTTTTGAAAGGCGTGAACGTTCTGATATTTGATATTGAGCGGCAGCAGGGTCAGCTCGCGCAGCTGCAGCTCAAGCGCCTGCTCGAGGTCGGGGTTGTCGTGGGTCAGCAGCACCACCTGCTTCTCGTGCAGCTCGCTTTTCTGCATCAGCCATGCGCCAAAAATCACCGCAATCAGCCCCACTTCCTCCTGATTAAAGCGAACCCGGTAGGCGCTCTCAAACTCCTCCAGCGCCATTTTTGTGGTGCGCATCAGGCGCGGATAGAGGCGGCTCATCTCCTCCGGCAGCGCACTATCGATACCGATTGCGAACACGCTGCGGTTTAGCGCCTGGGAGAGATGAATATAGAGCTGATCGCTCAGCCCCCGATCGTCGCTAAACGGCCGGCCGGATAGATCCTGAAAACGGTGGATCAGCCCGGAGATAGCCAGGTGCAGGCGGCGGTCCTGCTGGTGCCCATCGCGGATAGGATCGGGGGTTTTGAGCAGCATAAACAGCAGGGTCAGAAAGAGCTGCTCGCCCGCATGCGGCGCGGTAGCGACCCGACGCTGCCAGTGGCGGATAATCTCAGCGGCAAGTATCGACTCCGCCGCCTCCTGGGTCCAGCGCCGCTGATTTTCGGTAAAGGTCGGCGTCTGCCCGAGATGATGCTGAAGCAGGCAGTACTGCAGATAGAGGCGCAGGAAGTGAATATCCCGACAGTCAAACTGACGGTTAAGCGTCCGGGCGCAGCGGTTGACCAGCGCCTGCAGATTGGTGTCGTCATATAAGGTGCGCGCAACGCCCTGCAGTTTAAGCTGCGTTTTTAATGCCGGGGTAAAATGGTGGCTGATAAAATGCGGACACAGGCGCAGCGCACGGCGTAAGCCGTGCAGCAGGCACAGGCGTTGATCGATTGCGGCGCCTTCAATCCGATAGCTGCCGTCCACCTGCGGCGCGAGGGTCAGCCGGTGGTAACGCTGAATGTCACGTTCCGTCTCCGCGATATCCTGCCGGGCCGTCGCCTCATCAACAAGGTTGATCGCGCTAAGCCGCTCGGGGGTGACCGGCTGCCCGGGCAGATAAAACATCAGCAGGACCTGGTTACGGCGCTGTGGACTGGAAAGCGCAGATGGTGGTTCAATCACGGTCATCATCTGATAAGTTCCAGTTAGGGTTTTTGCTAAGAATAGCCAATGGATGAACAGAGAGCAGGGCAGGCTGGCGTCTTTACGTCAGGATTGCTGGATAAGTTCACAGAATTTTTCACGTGAGGAACGGATGAAGAGAGTGAAACAATGCACCTGTGCGGCATTTTTCATGGTTTTATCATTTAGCGTGCTGGCGCATCCGCATAGCTTTATCAGCCTGCGGACGGAGGTGGTCGCCGATAACGGACAGCTCACCGGTTTCAAAATGCGCTGGACGATGGATGAGATCACCTCCTCAGACCTGCTTTACGATGCCGGCAGCGCAAAGCCGGGAGATGAAGTATGGAAAAAGCTGGCGGCGGAGGTGATGGCGAACGTCCTTGGGCAGCACTACTTCAGCGAGCTTTGGCATAACGGCCAGCACGTGAAGTTTGATAATCGCCCCGACGGCTACGGTCTGGAGCGCGACGGACACCAGGCGGTGCTGACCTTTACTCTGCCGCTGGCTAAACCGCTGCCCCTGGCGGGACAAACCCTGACGCTTTCGACCTTCGACCCGACCTATTACGTCGATATGTTCTATGACAAGCCCGGCGACGTCACCCTGCCTGCATCGCTGCGCGCGGGATGCAAGGTGACGGTGGTGACGCCAAAGCCGAATGATAAAATGACGGCTTTTGCGCAGTCGCTCGATAAAGCCGACGCGCCGCCGGAAGATATGGCGCTCGGAACCTATTTTGCTCAGAAGGTGACGCTGACATGTCAGTAGTATTCTCAACTCCCTCCAGGGCTTCCCGCCTGCGCCAGATGTGGCCGCTGGCGCTGTTTTTAGCGCTGGCAGCGGGCGCCGGCGTCTGGCTCTGGCAGGCCTGGCCGGAAGTGATGCTGCAAAGCGCTATCTGGCAGCGGGCGCTCAATTTTGAACTCAGCGGCCTGCTGAAAGCGGTGGCGGAAAATCCGCGAGCGGCCGGGCTTTCGCTGCTGGCGTTTAGCTTTATCTACGGCGTCCTGCACGCCCTGGGGCCGGGGCACGGCAAGATTGTGATTACCACCTGGCTGGCGACGCATCCCGCGAAGCTCCGATCGAGCATTGCGCTGACGCTGGCCGCCTCTCTCCTGCAGGGCGCGGTGGCGATTGTGCTGGTAGTGGTGGTGCTGACCCTGCTGCAGCTGCCCGCAAGGCAGCTGCATCTCAGCAGCTTCTGGCTGGAGAAGGGGAGCTATCTGCTGGTCGGCGCGCTGGGCCTGCTGCTGTGCTGGCGGGCGCTGAAAAAGCTGCGCGGGCAGCTGCGTCGGCCCACGTTTACCGCCTTTACGCCCCATCACGTTCATCATGCGCACTGCGGCTGCGGGCATCAGCATATGCCGGCGCCGGAACAGCTGCAAAGCGGCGACGACTGGCGCGCGCGGCTGGCCATCGTTCTGTCGATGGGCATGCGTCCCTGTTCAGGGGCGATCATGGTCCTGCTGTTTAGTAAGGTGATTGGCGTATTTGGCTGGGGAATGGCGGCGGCGCTGGCAATGGCGGCGGGAACCTCGCTGACTATCAGCGGGCTGGCGCTGCTGGTGCACGGCTTTCGTCAGCTGGCCGTTAAGCTTAGCGCGAATAAAACGCCGCCTCTTTGGCAGCAGATTGGCTGGTCGACTTTGGCGCTGTCCGGCGGCGTCGTTTTAGTGGCGGCGGCGGTGGTGATGTGGAGCAGTGCGGTGCCAGGGGGCGGCGGGCTGCGGCCGTTTTGAGCGATACTCTCACCCCGGGCGGGCCGGGGTGAGGTGAGAGAGATTAACGCTTCAGCGCTTCGCTCAGCTCTTCACGCATGTTAGCCAGCATGGCTTTAACGACGCGCGGGTTGCCGGCAACGATATTGCCGCTGTACAGGTGGTTATGGCCACCGGTGAAGTCGCAAACGATAGCGCCCGCTTCACGAGCGATCAGCTCGCCAGCAGCGAAATCCCACGGCTTCAGCGCGATCTCGAAGTAGCCATCAACGCGGCCGGCGGCAACGTAGGCCAGATCCAGGGCAGCAGAACCGGTGCGGCGGAAGTCAGCGCATTCGGTAAACATTTTGCCCAGAATATTCATGTAGGTGGTGGCGTGCTGTTTTGCTTTGAACGGGAAACCGGTGGCGATAATCGTGCCATCCAGATCGCGAGCGCTGCTGCCGCGCAGACGATAGCCGTTCAGCTGAGCGCCCTGGCCGCGGGTTGCGGTGAAGAGTTCGTTGCGCATTGGATCGTAAACCACGGCGACTTCGGTACGGCCTTTAATGCGTACGGCGATGGATACGGAGAAGTGTGGCAGACGTTTTACGAAGTTGGTGGTGCCATCCAGCGGATCGATAACCCATTGAACATCCTGATCTTCACCTGCGTGCTCACCGCTTTCTTCGGTGATAATAGTGTGCTGCGGGTAAGATTTGCGAATCGTTTCAATAATCAGCGCTTCGGCTGCCTTATCGACGTTAGTCACAAAATCATTGCTGCCTTTCTGGCTGGTTTCTACGGAGTCTGGCGTTTCGTAGTGCTTGGCAATTAAATTACCCGCCTTGCGCGCTGCGCGCACGGCGATATTCAGCATCGGATGCATCGGTCTCTCTCACTGGATGTTAAAGAACGGGAAAAAACGGCGCACATAATAACAGTGAAATCTGCCTATGTCTTCGTTTTATGATAGCATGCGTGAATAATCTTTAGCCGAAGAACACTAATGCTGCAAAATATTCGAATCGTACTGGTAGAAACATCACACACTGGCAATATGGGCTCCGTGGCCCGGGCAATGAAAACCATGGGCCTGACAAACCTGTGGCTGGTTAATCCGCTGGTTAAGCCTGACTCTCAGGCTATCGCCCTGGCGGCCGGCGCCAGCGACGTTATCGGCAATGCGCATATCGTCGATACGCTGGATGAAGCCCTGGCCGGATGCAGCCTTGTGGTTGGTACCAGCGCCCGTTCGCGTACTTTGCCGTGGCCGATGCTCGACCCGCGCGAGTGCGGCCTGAAGAGCGTTTCAGAAGGCCAGCACGCCCCGGTGGCGCTGGTCTTTGGCCGCGAGCGCGTCGGCTTGACCAACGACGAGCTGCAGAAATGCCATTACCACGTCGCGATTGCCGCCAACCCGGAGTACAGCTCGCTGAACCTGGCGATGGCGGTGCAGGTCATCGCTTATGAGGTGCGGATGGCGTGGCTGGCGACTCAGGAGCAGCCGCAGGTCGAACAGCAGGAAGAGGCGCCGTATCCGCTGGTGGATGATTTAGAGCGCTTTTACGGCCATCTCGAGCAGACGCTGCTGGCGACCGGCTTTATTCGCGCCAGCCATCCTGGGCAGGTGATGAACAAGCTGCGCCGTCTGTTTACCCGCGCCCGCCCGGAAAGCCAGGAGCTGAATATCCTGCGCGGAATGCTGGCGTCGATTGAGCAGCAGCAGAAGAACAAAGAGTAAACCGGCCTCTTTGCGGCGCATCAAGCCCGCATTCGGGCGCGCTGGGTCGTTGAACCGGCCGCCCTGAGAGCCGCAGAACCGCCGTGAATACTGGCGTCAGGACGCAAGGGCACAGATAGCCAAATACTTGACTAAAACAGTCAAGTAAATAGTTGACCAAATTACTCGGGAATGTCAGACTTGGCCCTGCTATGCAATACCCATATTAATAAAAAGCCCGGGCAGGGGCGAGTTTGAGGTTAAGTAAGACATGAGACTGACATCTAAAGGGCGTTATGCTGTGACCGCGATGCTGGACGTCGCGCTCAACTCTGAATCGGGCCCGGTTCCGTTGGCCGATATTTCTGAGCGTCAGGGGATTTCGCTTTCCTATCTGGAACAGCTGTTTTCCCGCCTGCGCAAAAATGGTCTGGTATCGAGCGTTCGCGGTCCAGGCGGTGGTTATTTATTAGGAAAAGAAGCCGGTAGCATCGCCGTTGGCGAAGTTATCAGCGCGGTTGATGAGTCCGTTGACGCCACCCGTTGTCAGGGTAAAGGCGGCTGCCAGGGTGGCGATAAATGCCTGACCCACGCGCTGTGGCGCGACCTGAGCGAGCGCCTGACCAGCTTCCTGAACAACATCACGCTGGGCGAACTGGTGAACAACCAGGAAATCCTTGATGTTTCAGACCGTCAGCAGAGCCATGAATCCCAGCGTAATACCCGCACTCAGGAAGCGATTAACGTCAAACTGCGTGCGTAATACTCGTTCTGTTTCAGCTTGCGGCGTATTGGCTGCAGGGTGAAACGCTCAGGGTAAAAATTATAAAAGATTTTCGAATCAGGCCGGGATGTTGCGACATTCCGTATACCCGGTCGTACATCAGGCCGGCCGCCTGGTTCCTTGCATTGAGTGATGTACGGAGTTAAAGAGCAATGAAATTACCGATTTATCTCGATTACTCCGCAACAACGCCGGTGGACCCGCGTGTTGCCGAGAAAATGATGCAGTTTCTGACCCTGGACGGGACCTTTGGTAACCCGGCCTCTCGTTCACACCGTTTTGGCTGGCAGGCTGAAGAGGCGGTTGATATCGCCCGTAATCAGATTGCCGAGCTGGTCGGTGCCGACCCGCGCGAAATCGTCTTTACCTCAGGCGCAACGGAATCCGACAACCTGGCGATCAAAGGTGCAGCCAACTTTTATCAGAAAAAAGGCAAGCACATTATCACCAGCAAAACCGAGCACAAAGCCGTGCTGGACACCTGTCGTCAGCTGGAGCGTGAAGGCTTCGAGATAACCTACCTTGCGCCGCAGCGCAACGGGATTATCGATCTGAAAGAGCTGGAAGCGGCCATGCGCGATGACACCATCCTGGTCTCCATCATGCACGTGAACAACGAAATCGGCGTGGTGCAGGACATCGCCACCATCGGCGAAATGTGCCGCGCGCGCGGTATCATTTATCACGTTGACGCCACCCAGAGCGTGGGCAAACTGCCTATCGACCTGAGCCAGCTGAAAGTTGACCTGATGTCCTTCTCCGGTCACAAAATTTATGGCCCGAAAGGCATTGGCGCGCTGTACGTCCGTCGCAAACCGCGTATTCGTATTGAAGCGCAGATGCACGGCGGCGGTCACGAGCGCGGCATGCGTTCAGGCACTCTGCCTGTCCACCAGATCGTCGGTATGGGTGAAGCTTACCGTATCGCCAAAGAAGAGATGGAAACCGAGATGGCGCGCCTGCGCGGTCTGCGTAACCGTCTGTGGGAAGGCGTAAAAGATATGGAAGAGGTTTACCTCAACGGTGACCTCGCGCAGGGCGCGCCGAACATTCTCAACGTCAGCTTCAACTATGTTGAAGGCGAATCGCTGATTATGGCGCTGAAAGACCTGGCCGTTTCCTCCGGTTCCGCCTGTACCTCGGCGAGCCTCGAGCCATCCTACGTGCTCCGCGCGCTGGGCATGACTGATGAACTGGCACACAGTTCTATCCGTTTCTCTTTAGGTCGTTTTACTACCGAAGAAGAGATTGACTACACCATCAACCTGGTTCGCAACTCCATTGGTCGTCTGCGCGATCTTTCTCCGCTGTGGGAAATGTTCAAGCAGGGCGTGGATCTGAACAGCATTGAATGGTCACATCATTAATCGGTAGGCATTAAGGAGAATTAATCATGGCATACAGCGAAAAAGTTATCGATCATTACGAGAATCCGCGCAACGTCGGCTCTTTTGACAACAGCGACGACTCCGTCGGTAGCGGCATGGTCGGCGCGCCGGCGTGCGGCGACGTTATGAAGCTGCAGATCAAAGTCAACAATGAAGGTATCATTGAAGACGCGCGTTTCAAGACCTACGGCTGCGGTTCCGCTATCGCCTCCAGCTCCCTCGTCACCGAGTGGGTGAAGGGCAAGTCTCTGGACGAAGCTCAGGCTATCAAGAACACCGATATCGCCGATGAACTCGAGCTGCCACCGGTAAAAATCCACTGCTCTATCCTGGCGGAAGACGCGATTAAAGCCGCGATTGCGGATTACAAAAGCAAACGTGAAGCGAAATAATTAAGAGGTTATTGTATGTCGATTACTCTTAGCGACAGCGCAGCGTCGCGAGTGAATACCTTCCTGGCCAACCGCGGCAAAGGCTTTGGCCTGCGCTTAGGTGTTCGCACCTCCGGCTGTTCAGGTATGGCCTACGTGCTGGAATTTGTTGACGAGCCGGCGGCAGAAGACACCGTGTTTGAAGATAAAGGCGTCAAGGTAGTGATCGACGGCAAAAGCCTGCAGTTCCTCGACGGCACTCAGCTGGACTTTGTTAAAGAAGGCCTGAATGAAGGGTTTAAGTTTACCAACCCGAACATCAAAGATGAGTGCGGCTGCGGCGAAAGCTTCAACGTGTAATCTGCACTATATCCGCTGAATTTCGGCGCAGCATCGCGGCGGCAGGCGGGCGTTTCCCGATAAGCTTACGACAGTAGGCGAACGCCGCCGGTTAAGATGCGACCTGAGAGGCGCGGATATATAACCCCACAGCGGAGTACCGTGCGTGGGGTTTGCTTTATCTCGTTAACCCTGAGGTTACTATGGACTATTTTGCCCTCTTCGGGTTACCGGTCAGTTATACCCTTTCGCAAGAACAGCTGGCTGTCCGGTACCAGGATTTACAGCGCCAGTATCACCCCGACCGGTTCGCCAGCGCCAGCGCCGCCGAACAGCTCGCCTCCGTGCAGCACTCCGCGACGATCAATCAGGCCTGGCAAACGCTGCGTCATCCGCTGACCCGCGCCGAATACATCCTTTCGCTTCACGGCTTCGATTTAGCCAGCGAACAGCACACCGTGCGCGACACCGCGTTCCTGATGGAGCAGCTGGAGCTGCGCGAAGAGCTGGATGAGATCGAAAAATCGCAGGATGAAGCGCGTTTGACCGCGTTTATTCAGCGCGTGAAGGGGATGTACGACGTTCGTCAGCGGCAGGTCGTTGAGCAGTTAGACGGCGAAGCGTGGGAGAGCGCGGCGGATACCGTGCGTAAGCTGCGTTTTCTCGATAAACTTCAGAATGTTGCAGAACAACTCGAAGAAAAGTTTTTTTCACTCTAACCTGTTAGGGTCGCCATGCAGCCAACGTAGCTGCAACATAGATTATGACGAGTAAATTAATATTCGGAAGCAATTATGGCCTTATTACAAATTAGTGAGCCTGGCCTGAGTGCCGCGCCGCACCAGCGTCGTCTGGCGGCGGGTATTGACCTGGGTACCACCAATTCACTGGTCGCCACCGTGCGTAGCGGCCAGGCCGAAACTCTGCCCGATCGCCAGGGACGCTACCTGCTGCCTTCGGTGGTGAACTACCAGCCCTCCGGCCTCAGCGTCGGCTATGATGCCCGACAGAATGCGGCGCTGGATCCGGTTAACACCATCAGCTCGGTAAAGCGCATGATGGGGCGCTCGCTGGTCGATATTCAGACCCGCTACCCGCATCTCCCCTATCAGCTGCAGGCCAGCGAAAACGGCCTGCCCATGATTCAAACCGCCGGCGGCCTGCTTAACCCGGTCCGCGTTTCTGCCGATATCCTCAAGGCGCTGGCCGCCCGCGCCACGGAAGCCCTTGCCGGCGACCTCGACGGCGTGGTGATCACCGTCCCGGCCTACTTCGACGATGCGCAGCGCCAGGGCACTAAAGACGCCGCGCGTCTGGCCGGCCTCCACGTGCTGCGCCTGCTGAACGAACCGACGGCGGCGGCGATAGCCTACGGCCTCGACTCCGGTCAGGAAGGGGTTATCGCGGTCTACGATCTCGGCGGCGGCACCTTTGATATTTCCGTACTGCGCCTCAGCCGCGGCGTCTTCGAAGTTCTGGCCACCGGCGGCGACTCCGCGCTCGGCGGCGATGATTTTGACCATCTGCTGGCGGACTATCTGCGCGAGCAGGCGGGCCTCAGCGATC
>NZ_JAQGFU010000121.1:0-12999 GCF_030078455.1 Klebsiella sp. Ech2A
CGCTGCCGCCCATCCCGGCCATCGCCACCGGGAGCGCCCGTTCGCCGCGCCAGGGCGCCAGGTGCTGGCGGAATATCTCCGCCGGCGCCTCGCCGTTAAGTCGGGAGATCCCCAACGGCAGCTGTTTCGTTGCCACGCATTTCCCGTCGCGTATCAGCCAGCCGCGCAGCTGGGTGGAGCCCCAGTCGACGGCAATATAGTCCTGCATCTGCGCCTCCTTAGCCCTGCGACGTATTGCGTTTGCCGATAGCCAGCGGCGGTGCCGCCGGGGTGCTTTCCCGCTCGCGGGTAATCATCTCCAGCGCCTCTTCGCGGCTCATGCTGCTCGCCGGCGTCAGCAGCGTAACGACCACCGAAGCCACCAGGCTGGTGAGCACCGACGGAATACACGGGTTGCCCCAGAACGCCAGCCAGTCGCTGTCCATCAGCACGGCGACCGATGCGCCGGCGCCGCCGGCCAGCGCGGCAACCGCTCCCTGCCAGTTAAAGCGCGTCCAGAAGCGGCCGAGCATGGTGCAGATAAACATCCCGGACATAATCATCGAGATCATTTTGGTGATGTAGCTAATGATGTCGTTGGAGGTCAGGGCGAACACCAGCGCCAGGGCGATAACCAGCACGAGGAACATGCGCGACAGGCGAATCGCCCTCTCCGGCGCGGGCATATGGCCGGTCACCAGGGTGTAAAGGTCGCGCAGCATAATCGAGACGGCGGCGATGGCGTCAGAGCTGCCGGAGGACATGTTGGCCGACATCCCGGCGATCAGAATCGCCATCGCCAGCACCGGCGGCAGGACCTGGGTGGCAAACAGGAAGGCAAAGCCGCTGTTTTCGAGATTGGCGTTCATCGTCCATACCGCCATGCCGATAATCGCCGGCAGGAACGAAAAGCCGAGATAGAGCAGGCCGGTGATGGTGAACGACTGGCGCACGGAGGAGACGGTTTTTGCCGAGTAGATACGCTGGCGGTAGGACGGCGTTGCCAGAACCCCCACGCCAATCACCACCGCCAGAGAGAGCGCGGGGAGCACGCCGAGCTTATCGACGGCAAACAGGCTCTGGGCCGCCGGATCAACCGCCTGCTGAATATGGCTCCAGCCGCCGACGTGATGGACCGCGAGGATCGCCATTAAAATAAAGCCGACGAACAGGACGATCGATTGAATGGTGTCGATCCACACCACCGCCGAGTAGCCGCCGATGCCGACGTAAACCACAAAGGCCAGCGCAATAATAATTTTGGCGACGTTGATATCAATTCCGCTGGCCCACGCGAGGTACAGACCGCCGCCCAATATATGGGCGCCGAGCCAGCCGATCGAGGCAATAAAAATAAGAATCGCCACCAGGTTTTTAATAATTTTGCTGCCGCCGGTGTAATACGACATCTCTTCGCTCATGGTCATAAAGCGAAATTTACGCACCGGGGCAAAGAGCCACGCCACCAGCAAAATGCCGACCGCGCCGCCGAGGCCGTACAGCATCCCCGCCCAGCCGTTGCTGTAGCCAAAGCCCACAGCGCCGACGCTGGAGCCGGTGCCGACCATGGTGCCGACCGTCGACCCCAGCGTCAGGAACATCGGCAGGGAGCGACCGCCCAGCAGAAAGTCGTCGCCGTTCTTTTGCTTGCGCGAAACGTACCAGCCTAAGGCGATCATCGCGCAGGCATAAACGGAAAACCAAATCAGGAATGACATATTATTCATTGCTCACATCCAGGCGTAATAAATAATATTCGTACCGCTGAATATTATGAGTTAATAGTAACGATGCCGAAAAAAGGCACAGCAATCCTGGTCGCGCCGGCCGATGTATTCGGCCTGGCGCTACTCTCACATTGTTATGGGCTGCTCCCCGGCCAGCGGCGGAGAGCTATTATTTACACGCGGGCAGCGTTATAGCAGGTCACATCCACTTCAACTTTGCAGTCCACCACCAGATCGGCCACGCAGCAGATCCGCGCCGGCGGATTATCGCCAAAGAACTCGCGGAACACTTTGTTGAAAGACTGGAAATAGCGCGAGTCGGTGAGGATCACCTTCACATGCACCACGTCGGCAAGGGTATAGTCCGCTTCATTCATGATATCGACGCAGTTCTGAATCGCCAGCCGGGACTGATCGACAATGCCGCCCTCCACCACTTCGCCGTTTTTCATCGGCGTCTGGCCGGAGACATACAGCCAGCCGCCCGCTTCCACCGCGCGGGCAAACGGCAGATGCTGCCCGCCGGTGCCGGTTCCACCTTCCACGCCGTAACGTTTAATGCTCATATTCAACTCCTTAGTCCATCCGGCGACGCAGGAAACGCCCCGCTCGCCCGGTAATTTTCTTATCGCTGCCGTAGCTCATAACGCCGTTGACCATCACCGCCTCAATGCCCTCCGCCGGCTGTTTGGGGTCGGCAAAGCTGGCCACGTCGCGCACCGTCTGTGGGTCAAACAGTACCAGATCGGCAAAGTAGCCGATTTTAACCAGCCCACGTTCCGGCAGCTGGAAGCGCGCCGCCGACAGCCCGGTCATTTTGTGAATGGCGGTGGTCAGCGGGAAAAGCTGCTCGTCGCGGCTGTAGTGCCCCAGCACCCGCGGGAAAGCGCCCCACAGCCGCGGATGCGGCATCGGATCGTTCGGCAGGCCGTCGGAGCCGATCATGGTGACCGGATAGCGCATCACCCGCCGCACGTCCTGCTCGTCCATGTTGTAGTAGATCGCGCCCGCCGGCATCAGCCGCGCCGCGGCGTCGTGCAGGCTGACCTGCCACTCGTCGGCGATCTGCCGGAGGGTTTTTCCCGCCTGCTCCGGCCGGGACTCGGACCAGGTGATCACGATGTCGAATTCATCGGTCACCTGCTTCATATCCAGCGTCGAGGAGCTGGCGGAATAGGGATAGCAGTCGCAGGCGATCTCCTGGCGCTGGCGCATCTCGTCGAAGAAGGCCAGCGTCTCGCGCGTGCGCCCCCAGTTCTTCGCCCCGGCGCACTTGTGATGGGACACCACCACCGGAACGTTGCCGTGACGGCCGATGCGAAACGCTTCGTCGAGAGCCTCGAGGATAGGCTCAAACTCCGACCGCAGATGGGTGGTGTAGATCCCCTTCTCCGCCGCCAGCTCTTCCGCCAGCGCCATCACCTCTTCGGTGGTGGAGTGGAACGCGCTGGCGTAGGCCAGGCCGGTACTCAGGCCCAGCGCCCCTTCGCGTAGCGCGTCGCGCAGCTGGACGCGCATGCCGGCAATCTCCGTCTCCGTCGCCGGGCGGAACAGATCGTCCATATGGTTATTACGCAGCGCGGTATGACCAATCAGCGTGCCGACGTTGAGGGAAGGCCTGGCCACTTCCACCGCGTGGGCATAGGCCTGCACGGTGGGATAGATAAAGTGCTCCTGCTCGCCCAGCAGGTTCATCGGGTCAGGCACCGCGCCGCGCATGGTTGCCATTGCCGCGCTGATCCCGCAGTTGCCGACGATCACCGTCGTCACGCCCTGGCTGAGCTTGGGCAGATATTCCGGCATCCGGATGACGTTGATATCGTCATGAGTATGCACATCGATAAAGCCGGGCGCCAGCACGCGCCCCTGGCCTTCGATTTCGCGCTCTGCCGCCACCTGCAGCGCCGGAGCGATAGCCACAATACGATCGCCCTTCACCGCCACGTCGCCGCGATACTGCGGCCCGCCGCTGCCGTCAATGACCGTGACGTTCTTAAAAAGCCAGTCAACCTTCATAGCAATTACTCCCTTTCGACTATGCCGACAAGTTAACCATTTACACGGCGTAAAAACAGTGGAAAACTACGCAAAACCCAGATCGTTTTGTGATACTTTTATTCACAAAAAATAATTATTAAGTATTAAAACAATATTTATCAAACATTTACAACTGATACCCATTACAAATTCGAACGTAAAACCCGAAAGGATAGTGTTATGAAATACCACAACACAACGCTTGTCCCGCATAAATCAGCGCCGATGACATCGCCGGCAAACCTGCTGGCGGAAGAGGTCTGCCTGCCCGCCGCGCTGCTGAAAAAAAGCGCGCTGGAAAACAATATTGCCTGGATGCAGCGCTACGCCGACGCCCGCGGCGTCTCGCTGGCGCCGCACGGCAAAACGACGATGACGCCGTGGATTTTTCAGGCCCAGCAGCGGGCCGGCGCTTGGGGCATCGGGGTCGGCAGCGCCTGGCAGGCCGCCGCGGCGATGGCCAGCGGCGTTCAGCGCGTGTTGATGGTTAATCAGCTGGTCGGCAAGGCCAACATGCAGGCCGTTTCGCAGCTGAAAGCCCACTATCGCAGCGTCGATTTCATCTGCTGCATCGATAGCCTCGCTAACGCCCGCGCGCTGTCGGCCTTTTTTGCCGAACGCCGGCAAACCCTGGACGTGCTGATTGAGCTTGGGGTGCCCGGCGGGCGCTGCGGCTGCCGCAGCGTCGAGGATGCGCTGGCGCTGGCGCAGGCCGCGGCGGAGCTGCCGGGCCTGACGCTGCGCGGGCTGGAGCTGTATGAAGGGGTGCTGCACGGGGACGATCCGCAGCCGCAGGTTGAAACGCTGCTGCGCCAGGCCGCCGACCTCGCCTGCCGGATGGAGCCGCTGGTTAACGGCGAGTTTATCCTCACCGGCGCGGGCACCGTGTGGTATGACGTGGTGTGCAACATCTGGCTGGCGGCCAAAAAGCCGGCGCGCTGCCGGATAGCGATCCGCCCCGGCTGCTACATCACGCACGACAGGGGGATCTACGATGACGCTCAGCAGGCGCTGATCGCCCGGGATCCGATCGCCTGCGATCTGGCCGGCGATCTGACCTCAGCCCTCGAGCTGATGGCGATGGTGCAGTCGGTTCCGGAAGCGGATCGCGCGGTGGTTAACTTCGGCAAGCGCGACTGCGCTTTCGATGCCGGACTGCCGCAGCCCATCGCCCACTATCGCGACGGCGAGCCGCTGGCGCTGCGCGCGGAGGAGATCGTCAGCGTCGGGATCATGGATCAGCACTGCATGCTGCGCCTGGCGCCGGGCAGCGACGTGCAGGTTGGCGATATCCTGGTCTTCGGCACCTCGCATCCGTGCCTGACCTTCGACAAATGGAAGGCGCTGCTGCTGGTCGACGACGACTACAACCTGCTGGAAGAGCTGGATACCCTGTTCTGATTCAGCCCGGATGACGGCCCGCGCCCGGCGCAGCTAAGCGCCGGATAAATCGCCTAACGCCGCAGGGCGACAATCTCCTCGTACAGCGAACGCCCGATCGTCACCCCCTGGCGTTCGCTGACCTGACGACGGTCGAAGCGGCGCTCGCCGGGAAGCCGCGCGCCCTGCGAGCGCATGGCGTCAAACAGCGTCTCCGCCCGCGCCAGGTGCTCGTCCGCCTGCGGCCCGAGAAAGCGCTGCGGATCGAGCGCCAGGATCAGCTCGCCGCCGTACGGCAGCCCGCCGGCGCCGTTGTCCCACGCCAGCGACTCCGCGCTGGTCATATCGCCGATCAGCGGCCCGGCGATCAGCTCCACCATCGCCGCCAGCGCCGAGCCCTTATGGCCGCCAAAGGTCAGCATCGCCCCGTCGAGAACGGCGGCGGCGTCGGTGGTGGGCTCTCCTTCGGCGTCGATTCCCCAGCCTTCCGGTAAAGGTTTCCCGGCGCGCTGATGCAGCTGGATCTCACCGCGCGCCGCCACGCTGGTTGCCATATCAAAAATAAACGGCGGCCTGTCGCCGCGCGGCCAGCCAAAGGCGATAGGGTTGGTGCCGAAAAGCGGCCGGCTGCCGCCCGCCGGCGCAACCCACGCGTGGCCCGGCGTGCAGGCCAGCCCCACCAGCCCCGCCTCGGTGAGCGGCTCAACGTCGGCAAACAGGGCCGAGAAGTGCACGCAGCGGTTAATCGCCAGCGCGGCAATACCGCCGTGGCGCGCCTTAGCGCACAAGAGCGGCAGCGCGCGCTCAAAGGCCAGCAGCGAAAAGGCGCCCCTGGCGTCCACCCGCACCACCGCCGGCGCGCGGTCGTCAATCTGCGGCTCGGCGTCGGGCGAAACCTTCCCTTTGCGCAGGGTGTCGACGATCCCCAGCAGGCGCCACAGGCCGTGGGAAGCGCAGCCGTCGCGCTCCCCGGCGGTCACGTTACGCGCCACGGCCGCCGCGTGGCTCTCGCTGAAACCATTATCGCTGAGCACCTCGCGGGAAAGCGCCTCAGCCTCTGGCAACGTCAGCGTTACCGTCTCCATACTCTTCTCCTTTGCCGTTGTTCTACTCTTCTTCATCGCCATTAAAGTTAGCCTGAGGAAGGCAGCTGCGCGCGCCCCAGTAATAAATACCGAGCGACATCGCCGCCACTATTATCGTATCCCAGGGATGAGGTAAGGCGTTAGTGCCGCCAAAACTCCCCAGCCACGAGCAGAGCATAATCAGGGCGTAGAAGACAATCAGCCACAGCGAGGATTTCACCTGCTGCGCGAAGCTCACCGCATGAACCGGCACCTTGCTTTTGCACAGCACGTACACCGCAAACATCACGATTTGCAGCCCCAGCAGCCAGGAGAGGGTCGTCCAGCCGGACCAGTAGACGATCAGCGCCGAAACCATAAACGACACCGGGCCAATAACAGAGAACGCGCGCACGCGGAACGGACGCGGCATATCCGGGGCGTTGCGGCGCAGGCCGGCGGCGGTCACCGGGGCGATAGCGTAGCTCAGCACCAGCGCCGCCGACACCACGCTAATTAACTGCTCCCATGACGGGAACGGCAGGGTCCAGAAAATAGAGAGGCCGAAGGTCAGCCACAGCGCCGGACGCGGGATACCGGACTCTTTATCGATATGGGTAAAGGCCTTAAAAAAGGTCCCGCTTTTCGCCCAGCCGTAAATCACCCGCGGCGTGGCGTTCATATAGATATTGCCGGTTCCGCTCGGGGAAACGATCGCATCGCTAATCACCATAAACGCCAGCCAGCCCATGCCGAGGGTGATGGCGATATCGCGATACGGCAGCGAGAACTGCTTGCTGACCTCGGCCCAGCCGCCGCTCAGCATATCGGTCGGGATGCTGCCGAGAAACGCCACCTGCAGCAGCACGTAGATAATCGTCGACAGCACCACCGAGAGGATCAGCGCCACCGGGATCGTGCGCTGGGGGTTTTGCACCTCGCTGGCCACCGAGATAATCGGCGTCAGCCCGAGATAGGCAAAAATAATGCCGCCGGCGCTGATGGCCGCCTCCACCCCCGACATGCCGAACGGCGCGAATCCCTGGGTATGCAGGTTTTCCGGCTTGAAGAAGGCGAACAGGGTGATGACCACCAGCAGCGGCACCAGAAACTTCAGCACGCTGATGGCGTTATTCGAGCGGGCGAAGGTTTTGACGCTGTAGTAGTTGAGGCCGAAGAAAAAGCACAGCAGCAGGAACTGCACGACCCAGCCCAGCAGCGTCGGCGAGCTGGAGCCCGGCTGGGTCAGCATCGGGAACCACGCCGCGGCGTACTGGCGCGCGGCGACAATCTCGATAGAGATCAGGCTGGAAAAGGCGATAAGGGTAATAAATCCCAGCAGATAGCCCATCAGCTCGCCGTGGGAAAATACCGGATAGCGGATAATCCCGCCGGCGCGCGGCAGCGCCGCCCCCAGCTCGCAGTAGACGATCCCCAGCAGCAGCACCGCAAACCCGCCGATCGCCCAGGAGGCGATCCCCGCCGGTCCGGCAATCGACGCCACGTGGCTGGCGGCGAACAGCCAGCCAGAGCCAAAAATCGCCCCCAGGCCAATAAACGTCAGATCGGTTAAGGTCAGCTGCTTTTTAAACTTACCCGACTCAGCAACGCGGGTTTGACTGCTATGCGTAGTATGAATGGTCATGGTGTTGCCCTTTCATCAATCAGAGTGGGGAAATCGCTTCCCGGGTCCACTGCCCGTTCACCAGGCGCAGCAGGTTTAAAGGGTTCGCATCCTGCAGGGCCGGCGGCAGCAGCGCGGCGGGCGCGTTCTGCAGGCAAACCGGGCGCAGAAAGCGCTCAATCGCCCGGGTGCCGACCGAGGTACCGCGCGCGTCGGTGGTGGCCGGCCAGGGCCCGCCGTGGACCATCGCATCGCACACCTCGACCCCGGTGGGATAGCCGTTGAACAGCACCCGTCCCGCCTTTTCGCTAAGCAGCGGCAGCAGGCGCGACGCCAGCGGACGATCGTCAGCCTCCGCGTGCAGCGTGGCGGTGAGCTGCCCCTGCAGCCCCTGCAGCAGAGCCTGCAGCTGGGCCTCATCATCCGCTTCCACCAGCACCGACAGCGGGCCAAAGACTTCACGCTGGAGCAGAGAGTCGGCGGCCATCACCTGCTCCGCCGTCGCCTGATACAGCAGGGCCTGCGCCTGCGCGCCCTCTGCGGCCTGGCCGGCGGCCAGACGCCGAACGCCGGGACAGGCGTCCAGCGCCGCGACGCCCGCGCGATAGTGCTCGCGCGTCGGCGCATTCAGCAGCACCTGCGCGGCGGCGGCGCGCACCTGCTCGCAGAGGGCCGCCCGGAAGCGCTCGCTGTCCGCACTCTTCAGCACGAGGATCAGACCGGGACGGGTACAAAACTGGCCGCCGCCAAGGGTAAAGGACGCCACCAGCTCCTGTGCCAGCAGCGGCGCGCGGGAGGCCAGCGCCTGCGGCAGAATAATCAGCGGATTGATGGCCGACATTTCGGCAAACATCGGAATCGGCTGGGGGCGCTGCTGCACCCGCTGGTAGAGCGCGCGTCCGCCCTCCAGCGAGCCGGTAAAGCCCACCGCCTGAATCGCCGGATGGCTCACCAGCTCCGCGCCGATGTCGGTGCCAAAAATCAGGTTAAACACGCCGCCGGGCAGGCCGCACGCTTCCACCGCGCGAACCACCGCCTGCGCCGTCTGCTCGGCGGTCGCCATATGTCCGGGATGCGCTTTGACCACCACCGGACAGCCGGCCGCCAGCGCCGAGGCGGTGTCGCCGCCGGCGGTGGAGAACGCCAGCGGGAAGTTGCTGGCGCCGAAGACCGCCACCGGGCCGAGCGCGGTCTGGTACTGGCGCAGGTCGGGCCGCGCTGCCGGCTTGCGCTCCGCCAGGACGGTATCGATGCGCGCCCCGAACAGATCGCCGCGGGCCATCAGGTCGGCAAACATCCGCAGCTGGCCGCTGGTGCGCGCCCGCTCGCCCTGCAGGCGCGCCGGCGGCAGCGCCGTCTCCTCGTGGGCAATCGCCAAAAAATCCTCCCCGAGCGCGTCCAGCTCGTCGGCAATACGCCGCAGGAAACGCGCCCGCAGCTCGGGAGAAGTCTGAGAAAAGGCGCTGAACGCCTGCTGCGCCGCCTGCGCCGCCTGGGCCGCCTCCTCGCGGGAGGCCGGGTAGAAGCGGTGGCCGGTGGCCGCGCCATCCGCCGCCCGCAGGCTCAGCAGCGTCGCTTCACCGCTGGCTACGCGGCGGCCGGCGATAAACTGTCGCCCCGCCATTATCTGTTTTTCGCTCATCATCGCTCCCCGGCCTACAGGCCCACGTCCGGCAGCGCCGGGCGCGTCGCCATGGCCTGCTCGACTATCGCGATCACCTGCCGGCGGGTCTCCCCTTCCAGCGCCAGGCGCGGCGGACGGGTCACTTCGCTCCCGCGGCCCAGCAGCTCTTCGCAGAGCTTGATGCACTGCACCAGATCGGGACGCGCGTCGAGGTGCAGCAGCGGCATAAACCAGCGGTAGAGCGCCATCGCTTCGTCATAGCGTTTCTGGATAGCCAGGCGGAACAGCGTCTCGCCTTCGCGCGGGAAGGCGTTCGACATCCCCGAAATCCACCCCTCGGCGCCGACGGCAATGCTCTCAACCACCACGTCATCGAGGCCGGCAAACAGCACGAAGCGATCGCCCACGGTATTGCGCAGGTCGGTGAAGCGGCGGGTATCGCCCGATGAATCCTTAAAGCAGACGATGTTGTCGCAGTCGGTTAGGGTCGCGAGGATCTCCGGCGTGACGTCGTTTTTGTAAATCGGCGGGTTGTTGTAGACCATTATCGGCAGGTCGGTGGCGGTGGCGACGCTGCGGAAATGGGCGGCGGTTTCATGCGGCTTTGACGAGTAGACCAGCGCGGGCATGACCATAATTCCGTCGACGCCCACGCGCTCCGCCTCTTGCGCCATCTTCTGGGCGAAAGCGGTGGTGAATTCAGCGACGCCGGCGATAACCGGGATTTTGCCCCCCGCCGCGTCCTTGGCCACTTCAATAATTTGCAGCTTTTCCTGGGTGCTCAGGGAGGTGTTTTCCCCGACGCTGCCGCACACCACCAGCCCGGAAACGCCATCTTTCACCAGGTTTTTCATCACCGCGTGGGTGGCGTCTAAATCGAGAGAATAGTCACCACGAAACTGCGTGCTGACTGCCGGAAATACGCCGCTCCAGTGAATCGCTTTTTTGCTCATGCTCGGTTCCTTGTCGTCATTTTGTTAAGTCAAAGTGAATGATTGGTGAATATTCACTGACAGATTGACGCGTCATGGTCCCGGCGGCTTGTGGGTTTTCCTCCAATACGATGACGAAATTAGCACAGTCGCAAAAGCGTGAAGCGGCGGTTATCCCGCCAGGGTTATGCGGAAATCGCGGGGAGTTGAGCCGGTCATCGCCTTAAACTGACGGCTGAAGGCGCTGTGATCGGTATAGCCGCACTGCAGCGCAATATCGGTAATCGGCGTATCTCCCGCCAGCAGCTCGGTGGCTTTTTCGAGCCGGACCTTATGGATCATCTGCCGCGGCGTGAGGTGAAAGATCCGCTTACAGTAGCGTTCGATCTGCGCCACCGACATGCCGCTGAGCGCGGTCAGCTCATCCATGGCGATCGGCCGATGATAGTGGCGCCGGATATGATCGTCGACGATCGCCAGCCGCTGCCACGCCGGGTGGCGGGCGTGGGCCTCCTGCAGATCGTGCGAGATCCCGGCCATCCCGATCACCTGCCCGTGAATATCGCGTAGCGCCAGCTTCTGCGTCAGGCACCAGCCGCGTTCGCGGCCGTTGTAGAGGTGCATCTCCAGCTGGTCGCGCAGCATCACCCCTTCGCGCAGAACCCGCAGATCCTGCTCGGTGTAGCCCTGCCCGAGCGCCGAGGGAAAGACGTCGGCCGAGGTTTTTCCCAGCAGCATCGAAACGGTTTTAAACCCGCAGCGGCGGGCCAGCGTCAGGTTGGCCAGCAGATAGCGCGCCTGGTGGTCTTTAATAAAAAAGACGACGTTGGGAATGGCGTTCAGCAGGGGGGCAATCAGCGCCAGCGCGTTGAGCAGCGCCGGCATATTCTCCGGACGCTGGCGCGCCAGCCCTTCACAAATCTGGCTCAGCTCGTCCACGGCCAGGCTCGTTTCATCCACCGGCTCGCGCGCCGGATCTGCCTCAGTAACACACAACATAACGCTTCCTCATGGCGGGTGACGGGAGGATATTTATTCACCTTTTATTAACACGGCAAGCGGCAGCACCGCGTTTTGCGATCCTGGCGGCGGTTTAAATTTTCCGCTCAATTGCCGGCTGGCGTAATGGCGACTTTCGGTTTACCACATCGTTAATGGAATGATTAATAAGAAATAAATATGAATTTCAAATAATAACATCGCCGCCGACTGTGCTGATTTCGTCACTTCGCCTGGCGAAAGCGCTCAAGCCGGAGGCGGCGTCTTGCGCCAGCATTGTGAAACATCTTATTAACCTCCGGAGAGTTTCATGACCGCGCCACGCCAACCTGCTGAACTGAGGGCCATTGATTCACATACCGGCGGCGAGCCGACCCGCCTGATCGTCGAGGGTTTTCCGGATCTCGGCCGGGGCAGCATGGCGGAGCGTCGCGAACGCTTTGCCGCTGAATTCGACCGCTGGCGTCAGGCGATTATCCTCGAGCCGCGCGGCAGCGACGTGCTGGTAGGCGCGCTGCTGTGCGAGCCGGTTTCGCCGGCCGCCACCGCCGGGGTGATCTTCTTCAACAACGCCGGCTTCCTCAATATGTGCGGCCACGGCACGATCGGCCTTATCGCCTCGCTGGCGTGGCTGGGCCGCATTCAGCCCGGCAGGCATCTGATTGAGACCCCGGTCGGCGACGTGAGCGCGACGCTGCACCAGGACGGCAGCGTGTCGGTGGAGAACGTCCCGGCCCGGCGCTGGAAAAAGGGGATCGGCGTGGAAACCGCCTTCGGCACCGTAACCGGCGACATCGCCTGGGGCGGCAACTGGTTCTTTCTCATCAACGATCACCCCTTCAGCATCGAGCCCGCGCAGATCCCCCAGCTCACCGAATACGCCTGGGCGGTACGCGAAGGGCTGGCGGCCGCCGGGATACGCGGCGATAACGGCGGCGAAATCGACCACGTTGAGCTGTTTGCCGACGATGAGACCGCCGACAGCCGCAGCTTCGTGCTGTGCCCCGGCAAGGCCTGGGATCGCTCGCCGTGCGGAACCGGAACCAGCGCCAAGCTGGCCTGCCTGGCGGAAGACGGCAAGCTGCGGCCCGGCGAGATCTGGCAGCAAGCCAGCATCATCGGCAGCCGCTTTACCGCCAGCTACGCGCGCGAGGCTGCCGGCATTATCCCGACCATTCGCGGCGAAGCCTGGGTATCCGCCGATAGCCGCCTGATCCTCAACCATGAGGATCCCTTCTGCTGGGGGATCGTGCCGTGAGCGGCAGAGACGTCATCGTCATCGGCGCGGGGATCGTCGGCGCCGCCTGCGCCTGGCAGCTGGCAAAGCGCGGGCAAAAGGTCACCCTGATCGACAGCGGCCAGCCGGGGGCGACCGCCGCCGGAATGGGCCATCTGGTATGCATGGACGATAACCCCGCCGAGCTGGCCCTCTCCGCCTGGTCGCTCGAACGCTGGCGCGCAATCACGCCGCGTATGCCGGAGAGCTGCGCCTGGCGCGGCTGCGGCACCCTGTGGCTGGCGGAAACGACCCAGGAGCTGGAGATTGCCCGGGAAAAGCAGCGGCGGATGGCGGAGTATCAGGTCGCCACGCGGATGCAGAGCGCGGAGCAGCTAGCGCAGCGCGAGCCCCTGC